>JAGVKL010000048.1 GCA_020050595.1 Legionellales bacterium | reverse complement strand
GTAGCCTGGTTGCTTGCAACCAGGAAAGCATGCCATCACTTGCATCAATACTTAAAGGCCCTGGTTGCAAGCAACCAGGCTACATGGTTTAACAAAAAGTGACGATACCTCAGGATTGGACCAAGGCCCAACCTACAACGTTTATTATAGGTGTTTAATGCAAACTGCTTAGTATTTGGTAATAGGATCACTGGCTGGAAACGTATTGGCTAAATCCCTGTCTAATGATTTATCTTTCTTCATTTTTTTTCGTTGACATTTAGGACCACAAACCGTCTTTTTACTTTTTTTATGCTCCATCATTTCCCCCTCCAAACAAAAGTCACCCGCGGTGGCCCATCGTAGGTTAAAAGAAGCTTACTTTTTCCAACCTACCTTTGAAGATATAGTACAAAAAATAAACAATATCAAGTTTACGATTAGACCTTGATGGAATAGCAACCCACCTTACCCCGCTCATGACAGGTTTTTCTGTGGTAAAGAGATAATTTTTAGCTAAGTATTGCAACCTATCACGCATTGGTATTGAATACCCTTTTTAGGTTAAGGAAAGCTGTGCGTTACGCCTCTGATTCAGTTAAATTAAACAAAGAAGAAAAAAAAATTGTTCGGCTAGCCTCATTAGGAGGAATGCTAGAATTTTATGATTTCATTATTTACGGGATATTCTCGATTTATTTCGCTCACCAATTTTTTCCGAGTAATAACCCGCTTCTTTCCGTGATTAAAAGTTATGTTATTTTTATTTTAGGTTATATAGCTCGCCCTATAGGCGGCATCTTTTTTAGTCATATTGGGGACGAGTACGGACGAAAACGGGTGTTAATTATTACCATTGTATTAATGGGAGCATCCTCTCTAGGCATTGGCCTCCTGCCTACTTATGAACAAATAGGTTTCATGGCACCTCTTTTATTATTATCTTTGCGACTTATGCAAGGGCTAGCTCTAGGCGGCGAGTTACCTAGCACTTATGTTTATATCAGTGAATCCATGCCTCAAAAACAAGGGATAGGATTTGGCATAACGATGTTTGGCGTTAATTTTGGCTTGCTTTTGGGTATGCTTATTAATCAGTTATTAACATTACTCTTATCAAGCTCAGAGATCGAAGCTTATGGTTGGCGCCTACCTTTCATTCTTGGCGGACTTCTTTGCATTATTAGTTATCGCATTCGCCAAACGCTAAATGAAACTTCAGCCTTTACTAAAATTCAGAATAAACCCCTCTTCCCACTTTGGTCGCTCATAAAAGATCATTTTCCACAAGTCGTTGCAGGTATCGCGATCACATCGATCATGTCGGGACTTGTAGTGGTCACCATTGTATTCATGCCCACTTACCTAAATGAAATGCTAGGAATTGATAAAATTTTCATTGGTCAAATCATGCCTTTTGTCATGATTTTTAATGTGGCGGCCATTTATTTAACGGGAAGAGTCGCTAATAAAGTATCTTCATACCTTCTTCTAACCATCTTACTGATGGCAAGTTTGTTATTGATTCCCTGTAGTTATTGGCTAATTAGCCGGCAAACTCCCGCCCTGTTATTTATAGGTATGGTTATACTAGGTATTTTAGAAGGCATGGCCGCCATGCTCGTCCCCTTAATCATATGCAGCCTATTTACAACGCCAATTCGTCTAACAGGCGTAGCCTTTTGTTATAATATCGGGTTTACTATTTTTGGCGGAGTAGCACCTGCACTCATCAGTGCACTTATTAACCTTGGCTATAATAGCTACTTAACCCCTGCGATTTACTTATTATTTATCATCCTGATATGCAGCTATGGGCTGCGATTTATCCTTACACAGCAAGAATGCCGATCGATACAGAGCAATTCAATTAAAAAAATTTAATGCTTTATACAAGTGCTCTATGGTACTAATGGTAGTAGGACATGATTGCCAAGATACAAAAAATAGCCTTGTAATGGACATAAACCATTTATGCCTTTAATGTATTGGAAACTTATAAGAGTATAACCATGCATATTTTAATTACTGGTGGCGCAGGATTTATCGGATCGCATATTGCGGAATATCACTTACAACGTGGGGACAAAGTTTACGTTGTAGACAATTTGAATACGGGCTCTCTCGATAATATTAATCTTTTCACTAAAGATAGCAATTTTCAGTTTGAAATAGCAGATATTTTAACTTGGGAAAATTTATCCGAGGCAACCCTTTGGGCTGATAAGATCTACCACATGGCTGCTGGTGTTGGTATGTTTTATGTCCTACAAAATCCAGTGGAGATGTTAGCGACCAACATCGCTGGCTGTGAAAGAATATTACGCTCAGTTGCCAATAATAAATGGCGTCCGCGAATGGTTGTAGCCTCCAGTTCTTCGGTATACGGTTTAGATACCCCTCCTCATAAAGAAGATGATTTCCTAATCATTAAATCAGCGGCTCATAGCCATTGGGGTTATGCCATTAGTAAATTGGCGAATGAATCATTTTGCCAAGCTTATGCAGGGAAAAGGGGGGTGAACGTCACCATAGCTCGTCTTTTTAATAACATAGGCCCTCGCCAAACAGGCTCTTATGGGATGGTTCTCCCGCGTTTTGTTCAGCAGGCTGTAAAAGGTGACCCCATTACAGTCTATGGCGATGGAAAGCAAACTCGTAGTTTTTGTGATGTACGTGACACCGTTTCTATGCTGGATTTACTTATTAATAACGATAAAGCCATCAATGAGATGGTTAACGTAGGCTCTAATAGGGAAATTTGCATCAATGATTTAGCCCTATTGGTTAAAAAAATTTCAGGGAGTGACTCCATCATTCAGCATGTACCTTATGACGAGGCTTATGGTGAAGCCATCGATATTGTGCAGCGCCGCTCGCCCTGCTTAAAAAAATTAAATGCTTTGATCACTTATAAAAACCAATGGTCGCTTGAAGAAACAATCCGTGATTTAGTAGAGCGTCAGCGTTTGAGCACCTCAAAGGATGGCCTTTAAAACATGATTTTTCGCACGTTCATTCTAACTATTTTATTAATAGTAACCAGTGACATAGTATGTGCATCGAATATGAGCTCCGTGTTGCCTTCCATTCCTAGGAAGATTGCAACGACAACCACGCCATTGCAACAGTTAAAAGCCTTAAGAGCGCGCGGCCAGCTTGATAAAGCCATTGCCTTAGGAAAAAACCATTTAAAGGCCTATCCTAAGGATGTAGATGTGATGCTTATCTTAGGCTTACTATTTTACCAAAAGAAAGAATTTACAGAGGCTACTCAGTACTTAAATCGCGTACTTGCCATTTCTCCCCATTATATGGATGCAAAATTTGCACTGATTAACCTTGCCCTCGCACAAAAACAATTCACACAAGCCGCCTCTTTAATTAGGCAAGCTGCTAAACAGGCCCCGAATGACCCCCAAATCACTCCATTTAAAAAGCGCCTTAAAGAAATGCAACAGCAGGATAAAATAATGAGGCTCGAAACGGCCTATAAAAAAGGGGACTATAATCAAGCAACAACCATGGCCATTCAATACCTAACTATCTATCCTTCTGATGAAACCATTCGTTTGCGCCTGGGCCAAATTTACTTTGCACAAAAAAAATATCGCCAAGCTAAAATCGAATTTCAAACAATACTTGCTCAAAATCCAAAAAATAAAGAAGCTTACCTTGCTTTAATCGATGAAGAGCTCGCAGCGGAGCACAATGCTCAAGCACAATTGCTTATTACCAAAGGACTTAAGCTTTTCCCTAATGATCCTGATTTTTTAGGGCGAAGAGCTACGTTGTATTTCTCCCAACATATGTACGGTCGATCGGCTTATGTGAATAAAAAAATAATAGCCCAATATCCTCAAAACTCAGCGGCTAGAGAGCAATTAAAGGAAATCGCTCAAATAAGCCCTCATTATCTTTATGGATTGAATGAGGTAGGGGCCAATTCAGAAATAGATTATATTTCTGATCTTCATGAGGTTTGGCAATACTCCACTGTTTATTTCAACCATGACGCACCATGGGGCTTGGCTTCCTTTAATTTGAATAATACGACTCGATTCGGAGTGACTGCTAGCCAAGGTGCATTTAACCTTTTTCCTGTGGCAAACAATCATCTTTATTTTAGGTTAACGGGGGCTTATGCTAATGAACCGCTCCTCTTCCCAACTTATGTGGCTGGCGGCGAAGGTTATGTTTCCACCAAACCGGTCGAATTATCATTAGGAGGGAATTATTCCTACATTCTCCCTAGCATTGCTTTTACGCAATACACTGGCTCTATCAGTAAGGAGTGGGGTAAGTATTGGGTTGGCTTTCGACCTAATCATTATGTGCCGCAACACGGTAAACAATCAACATTATATACCGGGACCTTGATCCGTTATTTTGGTCCTAAAGATACTTACCTCAAATTAATGTTTGGAAGTGGTACTACTCCTGATTTGGCAAATTTAACTACGGTTGATTTCATCGTTATTAAAAATAATTTTGTCACGCTAAGCACTCAATTTCCTATTATCAATCATGCTCTCCTCCTTAATATCGGTGGTGATTATCAGCACTGGGTATTTCCTTCATCAAGAATAAGGAATATTTCGGGGATAACCATTGGTTTAAATTATCGATTTGAGGGCATCAATTCATGATGGGGAAAGTATTTTACTTTGTCCAACTGATTGGGCTAATTCAATTAGGGGCTATGCTCATTGCTGTTTTTTTATTCTATTTAACGCGTGTTTTGTTAATCGCTAATGATCGTCGGTTGAATCGCGTAATAAAAAAAATTAACCAGCTCCTCTTTAAGCTCAGTGCCAATAAAGCAGAGCTCTCCGCTGCTACTATTCATTTTTTAAAAAAAAATTTAAGAGAGCTACTTCAATGCATGATAGAACTTGAAAGTAAGCCATCCTTGTTGCCCAATTGGTCTCACATACAATCGCAGCTATCTGTCCAGGTGTTAAATCCAAAAGCAAAACGACTAGCGCGTTCATCTCGCTGGTTCAACCAATACCTTGCCGTATTGTGTTATCAATATAGCACGAGCGCAGAAAGTGAAGATGTATTATCATCGCTAGTATACAGTGATACGTTTTTAGTCTCTCTGACCTGTGCAAAAATAATTTTCAAATACCCCACTGCAAAATCGGTCAATGCGCTCATCGATGCCATCTCAAAAAATAGGCATACTGCACAATCCCTGTTTGTCGAGGCTTTCTCTATCGACGATCAGAATGCCAATCAAACCTTAGCTCATTTATTCACTCATAGATTAAATGATGAAAAGAATCCTTATATTAAAGCTTTTTGTTATCGCATTTTAATGCGGTTAGCCTCGCCCAATGAGCCGCCTCAATCGCTTGAGAATGATAGGTTAAGCCATACCCTCGAATTGAAATTAGCCGCCATTCGTTATTTGGCATACGTATTGCCCCAAAAAAGATCAACACTTAGACAATGCCTTGATGATCCTCAGTTAGAGGTGCGGGCCGTGGCCGCAAAACTCCTGGGAGAACTTCATGATGAAACAGCCATTCCGCTACTGGAAGCTCGATTAGGTGATCCGGCTTGGTGGGTAAGAATGAATTCCGCTCAAGCTTTAGCACAAATAGGGGAAAAAGGTATAAAGGTTTTAAAAAAACAATCACCGACTAAAGACCAATTTGCTTTTGAATCCGCGCAATACATATTAATTGCATTAGAAAACAGCAAGGAGGCTTAAATGGAAAACGTAATCTCATGCCTTAATATTGCCATACTTATCTATTTTGCCCTACTTGCTGGCTGGTATATATTGATTTTATTTGCCGCGCTACCCGATATCATTAAAACCTACCAAGAATCGAAGTATGGTCATTTAGATCAAATAATCAAATCGTCTACAATCCCCATCACAATCATTATTCCTGCTTATAATGAGGAAAAAAGAATATTGAACTGCTTATATAGTATATTGCAGAGTGACTATAAAAACGTACACATCATTGTCGTCAATGACGGCTCAAAGGATGAGACGCTAAATGTACTCATTAAAGAGTTTAAGTTGTTTGAAATCCCTCCTGTAATTAAAATAGCAACACCTACTGCGCCTATACGTCATTATTATCAATCAAAACAATACAGTCATCTAACGGTGATTGATAAAGTACATGGCCCTGCTAATAATGGTGCCGATTGCCACAATGCCGGCCTAAATGCCACCGCTACGCCCATTGTGATTACCCTTGATGCTGATACTATCTTGGAGCCTGATGCCCTTACCAACATGGTGTACAGCTTTTTAGCGCATAAGCATTGTATTTCTGTGGGTGGCGCTATATACATTTTAAATGGGAATGAAGTTAGCCACGGAAGATTACTCACAAAAAAAATATCAAAGAAATATATACTCGCCTTTCAGTGTATTGAATATTTTCGAGCATTTACCTATGGCCGCGCTGGATTCAATAATTTATCAGGAGCCTTATGTTACCCTGGAGCGTTTACTTTATTTGAAACGAAAGCCGTAAAAGAATTTGGGGGGTTTGATACCGAAAACTATGCTTATGATTCTGAAATTACTCTAAAGATTCATCACAACATGAGACGATTGAAATACCCCACCCATGTACGCTTTACCTCAAGCTCATCAGCATGGACTACGGTCCCATCCAGCTGGAAAGCTTTCTGGATGCAGCGTAATCGCTGGCAACGAGGCATGCTATTAAGCGCTTATAAACACAAAACCATGTTGTTTAACCCCTTCTATGGCTTGGTTGGATTAGTAACCTTCCCTGCCTACGTGTTTTTTGAAATACTTGGCCCCGTTGTGGAATGCTCAGCTTACATGTTGCTAGGCCTTAGCCTATTGATGGGCATAGCGTCTTGGCAAGTAGTCGGCGGGTTCATCCTTTTGGCATGGGGCTACATCCTTCTATTAACCATAGCCACCTTTTTCTTGAGCTTGATTACTTCTAATACATTTTACCAATTTTCTAATTTACTCCGTGTCCTTTGGGTAGTGACTGTTGAATTGTTTGGGTTTAGGCAATTCAGGGCCGCTTGTTGTTTTTGGGCAACGTTGCAATTTTTTATGAATCGCCTCTTAGGAAAAACTTTATAGCGAACCTTGTTTTTCCCAAAAGATTCTAAAGCCATCTATACTTAAGGTATTATTGTTAGCCAGAGTGTATGATGACCATCTATGCAGTTCTTGGTTTAGGCTATGTGGGACTAGGATTAGCAGCTGCTTTGGGGAAGAAAGCCCCAACCTATGGATATGATATTAATTCGGCAAGGATTAACGAATTAAAACGCCATATCGATAGAAATAAACAAATCTCTTCGGCTGAATTAAAAAAGGCGGCGATTACCTATACCGACAACATTCAAGATATGGCCTTAGCTAATTTTTTTATGGTTACTGTTTCCACCCCTGCGCAGTATTATGATACCCCTGACTTAAAACCTTTAATAAGCGCCGTCAAAACGCTAGCTACCATCCTTAAAAAAGGTGATACTGTCGTTTTTGAATCGACGGTTTACCCAGGAACTACCGAAGAAATATGCATTCCCTTGTTAGAAGAAATTAGTCAGCTTAAAAACCAGCTTGATTTCAATGTAGGCTACTCGCCAGAACGTATTAACCCTGGTGATAACCTCAATCAACTACATAACATTACCAAAGTGATCGGCGCGCAAAATGCTAAGACCTTGGATAAAATCTGTCAAACCTACCAATCCATTTGTGAACACATCTACCCTGTATCCTCCATAAAAGCAGCGGAAGCCGTCAAAATACTAGAGAATACACAGCGAGATGTAAATATTGCTTTGATGAATGAATTTACCAAAATCATGCATGCACTTGGTTTAAATACGCATGAGATCATTGAAGGAGCCAAAACTAAATGGAGTTTTTTGCCCTTTAAGCCTGGATTTGTAGGCGGCCATTGCATTTCCATTGATCCTCATTACCTAGCTTTTAAAGCGAAACGGGTCGGTGTTTACCCAGAGCTCATTCTAACTGCACGGCATGTAAATGATGCAATGACTGAGTTTGTAATAAAAGCCATGCTAAATTTGATGGTTCAACAAAAAATAAACCTAAAAAAAGTCGTCATTGGTGTGTTAGGCTTAACATACAAGGAAAATGTCAACGATATTCGCAATAGCTTATCGCTCAAGCTTATTAAAGAATTAAAATTAGAGGGCTTTAAATGCCTTATGCATGACCCGATCGCCCACACTACCATGCACGATGGGCGGAAGATTGACCTTTTGCCTAGTATAGAAGGCATGAAAAATGCTTCGCTTATTATTCTCACGGTGGCCCATGACTACTACCGCGACATAGGCCTTACGCAACTCATGGCGCTTTGTAAAGATAAGCCAATTATCATGGATATTCCTAATTTATTTGTTGAAGAAGCTAAACAACACCCCGATTTAGTTTATTGGAGCCTTTAGCTTCGTGTTTGCTAGGAATAACCTACATGGATGAAGGTAGTGATGAAAAAAATAATGGAAACATCTACATTAGACCGTACATTACTGATAGATAGCTTATATCTGGGCGGGCTATATTTTATTTGTTCGTTAGTCTCTCTTTACGCCACATACCAAAGTATCGTCATAACACCACTTTGGCTATCAAACGTATTTGCCATTGTGCTACTACTACGCCACCCTGTATACAATTGGACTTTCCCTTTCATTACAATAAGCTTTTTGACCATTATAGCGTTTTTTATATTTAATTTGCCGTGGCCAACCACTGGCTATTTAACCTTCGTCAATCTTATAGAAATTACCTTGGTAGCGAGTCTTTTAAATTATTACCAAATTCCTGAAAAATTTGATAATCAAATCCAAAGTGCTCTTATTTTAACATTTATTATTATTTTCTTAGGACCTTGCATTCGAGCAACCTTAGCTACCTTTTATTTTGCTCCTTCGAATATAAATAATTTTTGGACCCGTTGGGTAGCTGGGGATGGTATTTGTATGCTCACAACGATCCCCATTGCATTATGCCTTATGAAAGGAATGGGAAAAGAATTAGCTGGCTATGCATCTATTCGCGTATTGTTATTATTGGTAGTCACAAGCGCCATTATTATCCCCACGTTACTTTATTTCCCTTATTCTTATATTGTGATTTTAGCGCCCCTTCTACTTGTAACCCTTTATAACTCCATTTTTATTTCCCTTGTGATTGTGTGCGGCAGCATATTTTTAATTTTCACCCTCTATAATGCTTATGTATACACCCCCCTTCTTCCACCTATATTTCAAGATAATTATTATGTCTATTTGCCCAATGTGTTACTTTTTATTATTACCTATTTTCTGGCCGTTTTTTTAAATATTTTAAAAACCACGAAAATGCAGCTCAGCTATAACTCAACCCATGACAAAATAACAGGGCTTTTAAACCGCCACGAGTTTGAGCGCTTTTTGTATCATGCTCTGGAAGATTTTCACCTTAAAAAAACCCCCTATGTCTTATGCCATCTAAATTTAGATAATTTTAAAATTATCAACGATGCGGCAGGGTATACAGCGGGCGATAGATTACTTCAAACCATCGGCGAAGTCTTATATAAACAAGTAGAGGGTGCCGATATCCTTGCTCGCGTGGGGGGAGATGAGTTTGGCATTTTATTATTAAATTGTTCTACAGAAAAGGGCGAGGTTATTGCCCATAAGCTCCTTAAATCGATTAATGACCTACGCTTCCCCTGGAGAAATAAAATCTATCGGATTAACGCAAGCCTTGGAGCAGTCTCGATTAATACGCGTACTCAGTCCGTTGCACAACTGCTTAACGAAGCAGTTGCAGCCTGTTATGCTGCTAAAGCGCGCGGGGGCAACCAAGTGGCTATTTTCCATGCTGAAAAAAAAGAATTTAAAACTCGCCAACAAGAAACATTACTGGCAATCACATTGCCAGAAACCATCGATAACAATCGTTTAACCTTGTATGCCCAAAAAATCGTGCCACTAAATGATGATAAAAAATACCGGAAATTAGAAATATTACTTCGTATGCGCGATAAGCGAAGGCCTTTTGGGGCTAAGACTATTATTCTTATAGCCGAACGATTCAACTCAATCGTTCACCTTGATCATTGGGTTTTTAACCAAGTCCTTCGTGTATACGATAAAGAATTAAGCCAGTTACCTAATACGATCATATCCATGAATATATCAGCGGCTACGTTAAGTGATCCTACCCTGCCATCCTTTTTATTACCCTTAATTAAAGCCTCAGCGCTCTCGCCTGAACAACTTTGTTTTGAAATTACTGAAACAGCAGCCATGACTCATCTTAAAGATACGATTAAAGTTGTTAACCGGTTGCAAAAAATCGGCTGTAAAATTTCGCTCGATGATTTCGGTGTAGGGCTAAGCTCATTTAGCTACATTAAAAATTTCGTAGTGGATTTTGTAAAAATTGATGGCAGTTTTGTTAAAAATATTAACAAAGATAAGACTAGCCAAACCATTGTTTACATCATTAATGAAATGGCCCATCGCTTAGGGATTCAAACTGTCGCTGAACACGTTGAAAATGAAGCCATTTTAAATACCTTAATGAAAATGAATGTTGATTATGCGCAAGGATATGTTATTTGCAAACCCGAACCGCTACGGCAATTTTTCAATCAAGGGGATGATCATGATCAACGAAAGTAAATCCCTTGAGGCGCCCAATAAAATGAATTGTATCATTTGCGTCCTTCCGATTTTAATGGGGGTTTTAAATATTATCGGATGGTGCATCCCCACTCTATGGATAGCATTTTTCCCCCACGTATCGCTCATGGCATTTAATACAGCCCTTAGTGTTACCTGTTTGGGAATCGGTATATCTATGAGCCTTAAAAAACCATTATTAACCTTTTATATAGGGCTTTTCGTTTTTATTATTAGTTTAGGAACATTGTTTGAGTACATTTTCTCTATTCATATAGGATTAGATGATCTTTTCATGAGCTCCACTACGCATGAAAATACGCTCTTTCCCCAAAGAATGGCGCCAAACACTTTGTTATGCCTATTCATCCTTAGCCTTATCCTTTTAGTCCGAAACCTATACTGGAGTAAATTACGTTATATAATCACGATGTTCTCATGCAGCGTGTTTGTCACCTTATTCTGCCTTACTACCTTTATTGGCTATTTGATTGATTACTCTTGGGTATATCGATGGGGCCATTGGACTCAAATGTCTCCTCAAACAGCCATTGCGCTTATGGCTTGCGGCTTGGCATTAACCCAACTTTTTTGGCAGGGGTTTAGGCTTAAATTTTATACTCAGCACCTGATACCCGTCATTCTTATTCTGGCTATAGGTGCTATTTCGTTTATCCATTTGTGGCAGTATTTAGAAGAAAAGGAACACCAAAAAATTCAACAAAATCTCTCGTTGGACGCAAAAATATTAAAAGATACCTGGCTAAATAGTATAAAAATTTATTTAAACTACCTCACGCAAATACAACGACGATTATCAATGGCAAATTACCCCTCAGCCCAAGAATGGGAATTAGATGCAAAAGCAGCGATGGAGGGGATGCCAGGACTCCATAGCTTAGCTGTTTTCACAACATCAGCAAAACCCATCTTAAGCGTTTCAAATCTATCTTCCGCCCAATCATCCTTTGAAACCTGTTTGAGAGAAGCTTTATTAAGAAATAAAAGAACATGGGTTAACCAGCATAATTTATGCCTAAAATTACCCATTACTTACCAAAATAAGCCTGCGTTTTTAGGTGCATTTATTAACATAACGCATTTGGTGGACGCACTTATTCCTAACTATGTTCAGGAGTCTTATGGGCTCTCTGTGTATATTAATCGTCAATTAGCTTATCAAAATACACATATTTCCGCTTACTTTGACCCCTATTGGAAAATTAAAGCGCAAGTCAAGTACGATACGATAACATTCACCCTCGAAATACAGCCTTACAAACTATATGAGACGCCCGCAAGTTGGCTGCCTCTCATTAGCTTATTTAGCGGCTTACTTATGACCATACTCTTAGCATTATCGGTATACATGATGCAGGCCATAAAGCGGTCGCGAGATGAACATCAAAAATCAGCGATAAAGCTCCGCGCCCTTCTCGAAACAACCTCTGATGCCATCATAGTAATTAATGAGCAAGGGGCCATCGAATTGGGCAATCAAGCCGCCCTATCGCTTTTGGGCTATTCTAAGCAAGAACTTTGCAACATGAACGTTAAAGATTTTGTTCCCGAGCGATTAAAACCCGAATACAAGACATTTCTACAAAAGTACATGCAAAACCCCGTTAAGCAGCTTATAGGTATTACTAAAGGGCTGTTTATAAAAACAAAATCAGGAAAAGAAATCCCTATAGAAATTGGTATTAATCCTATTCAAATCCACAATAAAAACCTAATCATTTGCTCCATTCATGATATGAGCATTGCCAGATCCAATTTATATAAATTAGAGGAGCAGAATAATTTATTGCAAATGATGCTTGCGCTAGCTAACGTCATCGCCAATGACGAGCCTTATTACGAAACATTAACAAACTGCCTCGCAATTATTGGCCGCTCCATTCATTGGCCAATTGGCCATATTTATATGGTACATGATGCGGATCAAACCCTGCATCCCACCAATATCTGGTACATGAATAATCCCAACAAATTTGAAAGCTTTCGAAAAATTACATTAAAAACGATTATCCCTTATGGCGTAAATCTCCCCGGCAATAGCTTAGCCACAGGCCTACCCAAATTGATCACGGATCTTCCTCATGCCCCCGATTTTATGCGGAAATTAGTCTGTGAAAAATTAGGGATTAAGAGTGCATTAGCCTTTCCCATTCGCAGTAAAAACAAAATTGTTGCCATTGCTGAATTTTTTACCACGGAATCGGTAGAAAATGATAGCAACATTCTTCTTATTGCTAATGTCATTGGACACCAAATCGGACACTTTATTGAATACCACAGTATCCTTGAAGAAAATCGAAAACTAGCAACCCGGTTTACATTTGCAGTAGGTGCTGGAAAAATTGGTGTGTGGGATATTGATTTACAAACGAATTCCCTAGTCTGGGATAATCAAATGTATTCTATCTATGGCTTAGACAAGCACGCTTTTACTGGCCATTACGAATGCTGGGAAAAAATGGTACATCCTGATGATCTTAAACGAACTCAAACGGAGTACCGTACCGCTATTAGAGAGCAAAAACCCTTTAATACCGAATTCAGAATCATTAAGCCTTCCGGCAATATATGTTGGATCCGTGCGCATGGGATTGTTTTATATTCTGATAATAATAAAGCGAAAAGCATGCTCGGAGTTAATTGGGATATAACGGAAGAAAAAGCGCTCATGGAAAAATTAAAAGATAAATCTATCGAGCTTGAGCGACTCAATAAAATCTTATCTAAACATGCCTATTATGATCCTTTAACTGGCCTTGCAAACCTGCGAGCGCTAAAAGATTCTTCTAAACATCTTTTTGCCAGAGCGTTAAGGCAAAATATTCTCATTGCTGCATTTTATATTGATATTGACTTCTTCAAAAAAGTTAACGATCTGATGGGCCATGCCGTAGGAGACCTCCTGTTGCAAAAAGTGGGCCATATCATTGCAAAAATAGTACGAAACGAGGATATTCTCTGTCGAGTAGGTGGCGATGAAATTGTAGCGCTTATGGAAATTCGGACTGAAGACAGTGCCGATTTAATTGCCAAACATATTCTTGAGGCCTTTCATGACCCCATTGAAATAGAAGACCATAAAATACAAATAACCGTCAGCATAGGGATAGCTTTTTATCCCTTGCATGCCAACTCGCTAAAAACCCTACTAGCTCACGCCGACACCGCTCTTTTACAAGCCAAACAGCATGGAAGAAATCGGTTTGAATTATACAAACCGGATAAGGAGTCACCTATTGTCAACAAACCCTAGGAGATCTGGCTAATTATTTTGGTCTTTATTGTTCAATGAGTTAGCAGGATAAATCCCCGCAGCATAACCACGGGGCCTGTGATTAGAAGAAAAAATCTATTAATTCGCCCTTATACTACATTGACATTGAGCTCTTCTATTGCCGCCCCCTTGATTGGCTGCATTTACCCCACCGCGAAGAGAGAGCTGGCAACTACCTTCTTGACGAAAACCAGGATCAGTCAATATAAAACGAGGACAATTATGTACTGCTCTAGTACCGCGAATACTAATAGAGCCTGCATTATTAGACGTATAAGTACAACGTGTATTGTTCGCATCATGCGATGTGAGACGATACCCCCCGATAGATGGGCAGCTAGTAGAAAATGCTGCGCCGCTTAATAATGCAATTGCTGTACCTATAAGGAGTTTCTTGTTGAAATTTTTCATAATGTTTTCACCTTGAAATGAAAATAAATCCCTTAACTTCAACCTGGAAAAGCAACTTAATGAATGCTTTTCTTAAATCTAGTATAAAGATGTAAGCATAGAGGTCAAGTGTTTATGATCGGGGGAAAGGCTGATCAGCACATCAAATAACTGTGCTAAAAAATTTCTTTGTGCGGTACAATTTTTTGAAATAATTGTCTTTTTTCTACTGGAATTGATAATGAAAAATTCTAAATTAACCATGACTTGGCTCTTGAGCTATATTTCCATTGCATCAGTTTCTGCGGCAATAATCACGCCGGCATTACCCCATATTGAACAAACGTTTGCCCTAAATACGAGTACGGTCGAATGGGTAGTCTCTACTTTTTTGATAGGATATGTCATAGGACAGCTCATTTATGCGCCGCTCGCTAATGTATATGGCCGCCTAAATGCACTGAAATGGGGATTGAATATTAATATTCTTGGCTTGATGCTTTGCCTTTATGCAAGTATTTCACCCCATTATTTGCTGCTGTTACTCGGTAGATTGATTACTGGTTTAGGTTCCGCTGCAGGGCTTACATGTACTTTCATGTTAATCAATGAGTGGCTGCCAGAAGCGCAACGAAAAACAGCCATGGCTTATTCTATTTTGTCTTTTGCATTGGGGATTGGTTTGGCGGTGCTGATTGGCGGCATTATTACCCAATATATGCAATGGCAAGGTTGTTTTATTTTTCTTTTATTGCAAGGATTTTTAATGCGGCTAGGGATTAGGGTTTTTGATGAAACATTAACCCAACCGAAATCATTTCATATTCCTTCTTTACTGCGTGACTATAAACAGGCATTAGGTTCCTTTAAATTAATCACCTTTTCCTCCATCTGGGGGGCTTGTTCCGCTGTAGGTTATTGCTATTCAGCAGCAGCACCTCAGATCGCGCAAGGGTACCTAAATCTTTCGGCATCAGCGTATGGTTATTGGAATACGCTTAATATTGTCGGAATGCTGCTCGGTGGCTTATCAGCACGCCCACTCATGCAGCGTTTTCCTGTCATGCATGTCCTAACAATAGGTTATGTTGGCTCTAGCCTTGCTCTATTAAGTTTAGCGGCTATGTTGTATTTGAATCCTCAGAGTGTGCTTTGGTTTTTTGTATCAACCAGCCTGCTTTATTGTTGTAGCTCGTATTTTTTTGCTGGCGGCTCTTACATGGCCTCCAATGCCATTGAAGATAGAGCAAGTGCCTCATCCATGATGAGTTTTATCAACATGCTTGTCGCGACCCTCAGCGTTGTCATCATGGGTTACCTTTCAGCCAATCCTTTTTATGGCTTTTTATGGATATTAGCAGGCATTTTTTCGACCACGTTTATTCTATTAATCCTATTTCAATTCAAGCCAGGTAGCCCGTAACTGACGGATCGGCGCAAATTCAAACAGAGTAGCCCGTAAGGAGCAAAGCGGATTACGGGGATTACTCTGTGGCCTGAAAATCTTGCGATCACATTCTCAACGGGAACATCAGGTACCCAAATCTTTCCTAAAACTTCATGCCAAATATTGGCAAGCGCCGGTATAGCATGGGGATGATTTTTCAAAAAATCTATTTTGATCATGATGTTATCTCATTGATTAATTCTGGCATCAAAGTTTTTACACCAGAAAAAATAAGGGCCTCCGAAGAGGCTATGTGCCCTAGGAGCAGAGTCCTAGGAGAAGTAGCATTATTATAATTATCACGTCCGTTAAATACAAAAAGCCATAAATCAGAATATCCCTCTAAAAATTTCTGCTGCATTGTTGACTGAGTCAAAAGCCCATACTGCTTCTTTGATTCTTTGTGTATCGCACCAATACGCTTCTTCTTTCACTAAATCATCAAATTTCTTTTCTAAATCAAGATCACTTAAAGGATTAGCAATAGAGCCACGAGCTTGAATTACTTTTTCACAAAATTGTCGACCATCTTTTAGAGTTGTGCGGACTATTGCTGATTCAACCTTGATATCAGCTCGGGGGATTCCGGAAATTTTTTGTCGCAACTCAATAACCTCCGGACGGGACGCACACTCATCAGAAAATTCAGCCAGGCCTGCTCGTCCAAATAATAATGAGACTGCGGCTGCATGTTGGAAGCTGAGGGCTAACTCTGTACGAGTACTGGCGTGTGGTCGGCTTGCGCGCTCAAAAAGTAAAGGATTCCCAGAAATCTCAACTTGTGCGATATCATGATTGGAGAATAGCGATTTCACATGGAGTTGAAGACAGGCATCAATAACAGGATGAAGCACAACCCCTGCTGGGTAAGGCTTGTATGCATTTTGCATGAGTTCCCACGTTTTACCAAGTCCATTTAGGAGCAGATTAAAATCAGTTCCCTCGGCAGCAATACGTGCATAACCATAGGTGCCTTCTAGGGGTTGAGGCGGGCCCGTCATTCCAGCCAACGCAAAAAATGCCGAAGTATATCCATTGCGCGCAGCGTTTCCAATACCAATTTCTCTTGCCATAGAACCAAAGCTTTCTATAGTACCTGCGGATTGTGCTGCTGCATGACCCAATGCCCACAGTATTTGTTGTGCATTTAATCCTATGAGTTTCCCGACACCAATGGCTGCACCAAATACACCACAGGTTGCACTAATATGCCAGCCATGCCGATAGTGCTGACCGGCAGTCAATGCTTTGCCAATTCGACATTCAATTTCAACACCCAGGGCAAAAGCATGTAGAAACTCACGTCCACTAATTAAGCGGACTTGCGCTGCGGCCAGCAACCCCGGGAACAATACACAACTGGGATGAATTACTGTCGCAAGGTGAGTATCATCAAAATCGAGAACACAACCCGCCACTGCATTTATAAAAATGGCATTCAATGGATCTAATTGCGTAGCGTGGGCAATCACGCCTGCGGGGCTGGACGGGCAGTTTGGAAGAGCAGCGAGTGCATCCAGCGTCGATTGACTCTTCGAGCCGGCAAGGACACAACCGAGATAATTTAGCAGCGCGCGTTTGGCTTCATGAATGACTTCACTAGGTAGCTCCTCCGGACGAGAGGCGCTCACAAATTCCGCCAACTGCTGAGATATCCCTTTTTCAGATTGCACCACTTTATGCCTTGATGCAGATGGTTTTAATTTCTAAAAATTCATCTACACCCATTGCACCACCCTCTCGACCGATCCCTGACTCTTTGGTGCCACCAAAGGGAACACCTTCGTAGGAATAGTCGGTAGTGTTGACTGCAACGATGCCATATTCTAGGTTTTCGGTAAAGCGAAGGATACGGGCATAATCTTTAGTGTACAGATAACTTGCCAAACCATAATGTGTTGCATTGGAGAATTCGAGAATTTCATCTTCCGTTTTAAAACGATAAACAGCAATTACGGGGCCAAAGATTTCTTCGTTCGCGATGCGCATGTCTGCGGTTGCATTGATCAACAAGGTGGGTTCAAAAAATGCGTGACCTAAAGGATGTGGCTTACCGCCGCGTAAAATAGTAGCTCCTTTTTGCAGTGCATCTTCCATCAAACCCTTGATGCGTTCTACAGACCTTATATTGACGACAGGCCCCATCGTTGTATTTTTATCGAGGCCATTACCAATAACCACTTTATCCATTTCAATTTGAATGCGTTTGATGACTTCATCATAGATGCTGTCCTGAACCATAAGGCGATTGATATTGGTACAGATTTGTCCGGCATTGGCTAGTTTGAATGCCACAATTGCAGGGATCACTGCTGCTAAATCAGCATCCGCAAAAATAATACCTGGAGCATTGCCACCTAACTCCAGAGTTAATTTTTTAACTGTATCTGCTGCTTGGTGCATGAGGATTTTTCCCACTGGCGTGGAGCCTGTAAAGGTGATTTTTTTAACAACAGGATTAGCGAGAATTTCCGCACAAACTGCCTGAGGTTCTTTGGCTGTAACTACATTAATAACACCGTTAGGAATCCCTGCTTCTTTAGCAAGAATTGCAAGAGCTAGTGTACTCAAAGGCGTGTCCTCAGGCGGCTTAACCACCGCTGTACAACCTGCAGCAAGGCACGCAGATAATTTTCGTAATCCGAGATTCAATGGAAAATTCCACGCGGTTATTACACCAATCACACCAAGTGGTTGTTTAATCGTAGAAAAGCGTAGATCTGCACGATGAGTGGGGATAGTATTGCCGTAAGTACGCTTACATTCTTCTGCAGACCAAATAAGATTCTGCACACCCGAATTGACTTCTCCTCGAGCCTCTACTAATGTTTTCCCTTGCTCCAGCGTGAGTAGGTGTGCCAGTTCTTCTGTTTTTGCAGTAATCACACCAGCCCATTTGATCAATAAACCAGCACGTTCTTTTGCCGGAATATTTTTCCAAGATTGAAAAGCCTGTTCGGCCGCGGTAATTGCTAATTTAGTTTCCTCAACTCCCACATCTGCAATTTCAGCAATAATCTCAGAATTTGCAGGATTGAAAATAGCAAAAGTACGGCCTGAAAGTGCTGGAGTCCAGTTACCATTAATGAATGCTTTGTGGTGCAGCAGTGCGTTTTTATGGATTGCCATGGAGGACTCCTTAGTTGCTTTTAGGTGTCTTACACTATAGGTTAAATTTTGAATTTTTGCCAAGCACCTTGCAATACACCTCGCTTTATTCAAAACAACGGCATTAAAGAAAGGTTTCATCGAATGGGCACTAATCACGGACTCTTGTTTTCGATTTAAACCGACCTCATAAGTACCCAATGGTGTGGTTTCTATTGTTCATTTGATTAAATTTTCATCAGACATATTATTGCTTTTGCAGCCCGGCGATCACTTTAGGGACGTTGCCTAATTAAAGGTCCATGCTAAACAAAAAAATAAACGCAAGGCAGATAGTAAAATATATTATAAACTGACATTCTTAATTTAAAAAAAAATTTCCAATTAACTGTTCTAATGTAAAACAATCTAATTTCCAGGCAATGCGAATGCTTGGGAACGAATTTAATCCCCGGGTACCGGATACTGACTTTTTCAATCAATTAAGGCCAGCTTTGTAGCAGCTATGGTGCGGTGAAAACTCTTCAAATACGGCTTTCGTAATTTGCGCAACGGCTTCATCATTCGGTTTTGAATCGGATTGATTGCTCACGGTAAAAACTGCCAATACAACAGGCTTACATGCTGGTGACCAAGCGATACCGATATCATTAGCAATACCATAACTTCCGCTGCCCGTTTTGTCTGCCACAGCAAAACCAAGAGGAACGCCTGCTCTAATGCGATTATAACCGGTAGTATTATTTCTCATCCATTCTAAAAGTAGGGCTTTATTGGCATTGTTCAACACCTTTCCTAGCATTATTTTTTGAATACTCAATGCCATATCTTTAGGCGTTGACGTATCCGCTTTCTTGTTGGGGTTTGAGTTTAGATTAATTTCATAATGGTTCATTATGAAAGAGGAATTACCGATGCTATGAGCAAATTGGTTTACTGCTTTAAGCCCGCCAAGCTCACGAATAATCTTATTAATAGCCGTATTATCACTATAAGAGATAGCCCCCTCCGCCAAAATTTTCAATGGTACATATTGATTCACATAGTGCCCTGAAATAGGGTGCCAGAATAAAAGTTCCTGAGGCCTTATTAATACTTTTTTCTCTAAAACTCCTTGATTGCTAGCTAAAAGTACGGATACCCCGATAAATTTACAGGTACTTTGAAAAGGAAATCGGTCGTTGGCATGATAAGCAATGACTCGTCCATTGTTGGTATCCAATGCATAAAGGCCTATTTTAAGATGGTGCTCACGTTCTATAG
>JAGVKL010000020.1 GCA_020050595.1 Legionellales bacterium | reverse complement strand
CAGGAAAGCATGCCATCACTTGCATCAATACTTAAAGTCCCTGGTTGCAAGCAACCAGGCTACATGGTTTAACAAAAAGTGACGATACCTCAGGACCCAGCCCTCCCCGCATTTATTGCAAAACTTCTTTTTTATGCTATACCCAAATAAAGAGGTTTTATTATTGTAATTGTTCATTAAGAAATCAGCGTGAACAGTTACCTATATTGTAAGCGTTGACGGGGGAGATGTTGAATCTTGGAGAAATGGCATATTTGAGCCCAGGTTGCACGAAAAATTGTGCTTAAAAGCGCAGCATAGATCACTACGTGAGCATTTTTAGCGCAATTTTTCGTGCAAGATGGGCCAAAGATGGCATTTCCTACCATCAGCGTGAACAGTTACCTATATTCACCTCGTGGAGGGGAACATGAGCAATCGGCAATTTTCTGAACGTCTAAATAAGGAATTAGACGACATTGGTGTGCCAGAACGCAGTGAGGAGCGGGTTGAGGTATTTGCCAAGCTTCTAAGAGTGCCTCGCTTTAAAGCGGAAGCAATCTTAAATGGCAATGCGACTCCTGATACGCCTTTGCTTGAAATCCTTGCAGAAGAATTGGAAGTTAATGCAGATTGGTTACTTGGTAAAAGTGATAAGAAACACAATTAATTTATCAACCTTGAAACCGTTTATTAGTACCAATTGGTTTTGCATGCGCTTCAATATACTGGATGATTTTGCCTGCAATATTAATTTGCGTCGCCTTTTCAATACCCTCAAGGCCTGGCGATGAGTTAATTTCTAAGACTAAAGGACCCTGATTAGAGCGTAATAAATCAACTCCAGCTACTTTTAAGCCCATGGTTTTTACTGCCGCTACAGCGATTGCGCGTTCTTGTGGGGAAAGCTTTACTTTCATCGCTTTGCCGCCTTGGTGTACATTCGCCCGAAACTCCCCTTCTTTAGCTTGACGTTTGACAGCAGCAACCACCTTGCCGCCAACGACCAAACAACGAATATCCGTACCTTTTGATTCTTCAATAAATTGCTGCACAAGGATATTAGCGCGCATCCCTTTAAATGCATTAATAATACTCACGGCAGATTGATGGCTGTCCGCTAAAACAACACCTTTCCCTTGCGTACCCTCTAACACCTTGATCACTAAAGGTGCTCCACCTACCATACGTATTAAATCATCTGTATTATCCGGCGATTGAGCAAAGCTTGATAAAGGCATGGGAATGCCTTTTCTAGCTAATAATTGCAACGCACGGAATTTATCGCGTGAACGCGAAATAGCAATGGACTCGTTCAGCGTGTAAATACCCATGGTTTCTAGATGCCGCAACACCGCCGTACCATAAAACGTATTTGATGCCCCAATTCGAGGGATAATCGCGTCAAAATGAGGCAAGGGCTCGCCTCCACGATAATGCATCTTAGGGCAAGATGCAGCTACATTCATATAGCAATAAAGCGGATTAACTACATGCACCTCATGGCCAGCCTCTTCGCCAGCCTCCCGTAAACGCTTATGCGAATATAAATGTGGATTGGTCGCCAATATTGCGATTTTCATAACGTTTTTTTCCTGCTTATTGGGATGTACTGGCCCTTCGCTAGTTTGGCCAATACATCCTATTTTTTCCTTGAATAAGGAAAGTTTAGTTCAGCTGGGTTCGAAGTGCGAACCTAACACGATGAAAGGGAGGATCCCTTACGAAACCAACATTTGATAGTCTTTAGCTAACAAGGACGCTTTCGGTGCTGTGAAAAAAGCGCTCAGCTCGCCTTGCGGATTAAACAGCATCACTGTCCCTGTGTGTTCAATATCATAATGTTGTGGATCTTCACTATCTTTTGTCACTTTGGTATAAGCAATCCCCATTTCACGGGTCATTGCCTTAATAGTTTCCTCATCTCCTCTTGCCGCATAGAAATGGGGATTGAATGCTTTTGTATAATGATCTAACTGTTCTAATGTATCACGCTCAGGATCAACCGAAATAAGCACGACTTGCGGCAAATCTTGCACACCTTTTTCTTCAAGTAAGCGATACATTTTGGCTAACTCAGCCATGGTTGTGGGGCAAATACTGCCACAATTGGTAAAACCAAAAAACATCAAGGTCCAATGTCCTTTCAAGCTTGCATTGGTAAAGGGCTCTTTATCACTTCCGGTTAAGGCAAACGCATTGATATGCCTTGGCTCTTCTAGCAAGGTTCCATCAAATTGGCTTTTATCTAATTTTTTAGCTAAATGAACATGCTGCGACACAAATAATCCGACCACTAAAGCAACAAAGGCTAACAAACTAGCGATGGTTACGGTAATACGATTTTTTTTAGACATTTTCAAACCTCTGTACTTGAATAAACCGATGTGCTCTAAAATTAATAGGATATCATTTTATCATTTATAAGTAATGATCAATCAATAAAAATACAAATAAAACCATTAAATAAATAATAGAAAAACGAAACGTACGCATGGCAATGACCGCTTGTTCCGTGCGATACAAGCGAATAGCCCAATACAAAAAACGAAATCCTAATACCAAAGCCCCCGCCAAATAAAACCACCCGCTCATACCGACGGCAAAAGGCATCACGCTCACTACAATCAATAAAATGCTATAAAGCAGAATATATAATTTAGTGTACTGAATCCCATGCGTAACAGGCAGCATCGGGATTTCTGCGTGTTTATAGTCGTCAAAACGATAAATAGCCAATGCCCAGAAATGCGGGGGAGTCCAAGTAAAAATAATCAAGACCAGTAATAATGCCTGGGGGTCGAATTGATTTGATATAGCAGTCCACCCTAATAAAGGAGGAGCTGCACCCGCTAATCCGCCAATCACAATGTTTTGCGGGGTAGCACGTTTAAGGTAGCCTGTATAAATACCCGCATAACCAATCAAACTAACCAACGTAAGCATCGCTGTTAAATAGTTAACCCAACTACAAAGAATAATGAATCCAACACTGCCTAATAAAAAAGCAAACCAAAGTGCCTGCTTTACCGAGATACGGCCACGAGCAATGGGTCTTTTTTTCGTACGTGCCATCAAAGCATCGATGCGTTTATCGACTAAATGATTAATGGCTGCAGCGCTCCCCGCACAAAGGCCAATACCTAAAAGGCTAGCTCCTAAGGTCGTCAAAGGCACCCAGCCTGGGGTAGCCAAATACATTCCCACTATCACTGTTAATAACATCAAAGCAACGACACGAGGCTTGCATAGCTCCACATAATCTCGCCACATAACTTTACTATCTTCTAGCATAAGCCCTCTCTTTTTGAGCCAGGTAGAACAACATACCCATAGCTGCTAGAAGTAATGCTGCCACACCATTATGTAAAACAGCGATAGCTAAAGGCAGTAAGTAAATGACATTTAAAACACCTAGAGTAAATTGCACCGTCACCAATATCAAAACAAGCCCTGCCGCATAGCGTATTCTTTGATTGCTCGCAGTGCTTAATAAAAAAGTGGACAATAATAAAAGATACCCAGCAACAATGACCGCACCTAATCGATGAATCCATTGAATGGTCATCCGCACATCATGATCCAAAACCCCACCTTGGTAGTTAGCCCCAACTGATGAAAATAAATTAAACCCTTGATACAAATGTAATTTGGGCAGCCATTGCCCATTGCAAGTTGGAAATCCTATACAAGAAATACCGGCATAATTAGCACTGACCCATCCGCCTAATGCGATTTGGCAAAATACTAATACAACGCCAAGAAAAATCCAAAAACGCCCTGATAGAGATCCACCACGAAGAGTACTTAACTGCAAGCGGTAATAACAAAGGTTAGCAAAAATTAAAACACCACCTAACAAATGCGCCATGACCACAATAGGCAAGAGCTTTAAGGTGACTGTCCACATACCTAAAGCCGCTTGAAATATCACTAAAAAGACTAGTATCAGTGGCAAAACCCAGGGAAATGGAGGCTTTTTCGTAAACAAATTACGGTACAATACCAAACCGCCTGTAATAAAAATTAATAACCCTAACGTCCCAGCGGCATAGCGATGTAACATCTCAGTCCATGCCTTTCGCGATTCGATAGGAATTTCAGGGTATTGGTGTTGAGCTTTCATTAACTGGTGTTGGGCCGATGGTAAAACCATATGCCCATAGCAACCAGGCCAGTCAGGGCACCCTAAACCTGCATTAGTCAGCCGAGTATAAGCACCTAACATCACTACTAAAAGTGCCAATACCATAGCAATGCTTACTACATAGCGAAGTACATTGGACATTACGCTTTACCTGTCTTATCGGTTGTTGTTAATAAATGTTTCATATCATGAAAAATATCATCGGGCTTCACCGTCGATTGATAGGCTAAGATTAAGTAATTTTCAGGATTAGCAATAAAAATAGTTATCTTAGCGGGTAACGTGGAGCGTTGCTCTTTTTCCTGCAGGCGCACGACATGAATATCACGCTCTTGTAAAATGGCCATTAGTTTAGGAGCTGGCAACGGTGTATTAGCCCCTAAAAGTAATTCTTGCGTTACATGATATAAACGTCGCCCCAGAGCTAAACGAATACGCGCCAATTTATCTAACTGGTTTATACACTCCTCATTACAGGCCGTAGGGCTCCACACTACCAATTTCCACGTCAACCCCTTACTCAAAGCGTTAGGTTTAATGACTGATGTTTCTTTTAGTGAGGAAATGAATAACGGATGGGTTAATAAACTACCCTTATTGGTTGTGGCGTGCCCCAACCATTGCGGATGGGTATAAAAAAAATAGGCAGCTACCCCTGGTGCAATAAATACCAAGGCTAATAGCCATAAAACAGCATAACGACGATGACTAGCTTTCATTTTTTCTCTTCATCTTGATTAACAGCAGGAATACCATCAATGCCATTGCAAACCATTGCAATGCATACGCGTAGTGGCGTTGAGGCGGCATCGCTACAATAGGCCAATGGCGCACATAACCATTTGCCTCTTTTTTACCGAGGCGAATAATAAACGGATAAGCTGATTTATGCAAAAATTGACTAATCAATTGCGTATCTATTAATTCTATTACAGCAACTTGCGCGGATTTTTGCTCAATGGCATCACCTAATAGCCACGTTTTTTCTGAAGGATAATACGTAGTACCCGATAAGCTCATCGTAGCGCTGGGATTATTTACTTGGGGCACTTTTTGGCGCGTTACATCACCGGCCAGCCAGCCGCGGTCAACTAAAACCATGCTGCCATTGCCAAGTACAAAGGGGGAAATGACATGATAACCAAATTGGTGTCGGTAATGTTGATTATCCAATAATAAAACATCACTAAGAAATCGCCCTTCTACTTTTATTGGTTGATATTGCAAAGGCAATGCATCGCCAGGCTGCCATGCGATAGGCGCTCTTTCTTTAAGCTCCTGATAGGCCTTAAGCATATGTTTTTTCTCATCTGCCCGCGATAATTGCCAAAATCCTAAGCGTACAAATAATAAAATAAATACGAAGGCTACCAGGCCAAACCACCCTAATGAGGTGAAACGTGTGTAAAAAGAAGTTAAACTAGTCATATTTATGTTACGGCTTATCATTTTTAAAGATTTTGCAGAGAGTATAACAAATGTTCACAAAAACTATTATTTTTATTGCGATGTTAGTCATTCTTATTTCTTTAGCGAGCGGCCTTATTTTTTTAGTGCGTGACGAAGGAAAAACAAAACGCACGGTGAAGGCGTTAAGCTTTCGAATTGGGATATCGATTGCTTTGTTTCTGTTTTTAATCCTAGCTTTTTTATTTGATTGGATTACCCCTCATGCCCTATGATGGAGGTAAACCTTCTAAAGAAAGGATTCAACATGATTGCCCTTCTCTTTTTATTTTATTTTGCTGTAGGATTGCAACTTCTTTTTAAGCAGTATCATTTTATTAAAACCCAGTTTGTTTTCGGTTTATGTTTGACGCTTTTAAATTTCAACTTCCATAGTCATTTAACTTCGTTAGTGAATTTATTATGAATCAAAATAAACTTCATTATGTTGCAAATAACATCGGATTATTTTTCATTTGTATAGTATTAAGTTATGCATTTTCCGATCAACTGCTCCATCATGACTTGCCTTGTCCTTTGTGCTTGCTACAGCGCATTTGTCTTGGAGCCGTCGGCATTTGTTTTTGCATGAATATACGGATAGGAATTAAAACCGCTCACTATGGATTGATGAGTCTTGCAGCACTTTTAGGCATCGCTGTTGCTTCACGACAAGTTTATTTGCATATCATGCCAGGCGATCCAGGTTATGGGGATATATTCCTTAATTTACATATGTATACCTGGTCTTTAATTAGTTTTTCTATCATTTTGGTTTTTATTGCTATTGGTTTACTTTTAGAACAAGGTTTTAATGCAAAGCCTCTGCATTCTAAATTAGGTGTGGGATTAATGGTTATTTTCCTTGTATTAATGCTTTGCAATACAATCAGTACCGTGCTTGAATGTGGTTTTTTTATTTGTCCAGATAACCCTACGATTTACAATTTAATAAGGACATCCGTATGAGAATCGGCTCTTTTATCATTTTATTGTTTATTGCATCGGTTTATAGCCATGCCGATACTATCGATCATTATATGAATATTGCGAATAATATAACTCAAATGGAGATGAAAGCTGATCCGCAAGCCCAAGCATGGGCGCGTTCTGCGCGAACGGTATTGATGTTAACTTGTGAGAGTATTGCAGAAACATTAATGCTTTCTAATGAAACGGCAACACAAGCAGGGAAACCTTTATTCTGCTTGCCGGTTAGCGTGCAATTAAGTAGCGCGATGCTCAATGAAGTCATTCAGCAAACCTATAAAGAAATTTCAAGCGAGCGCAGTAGTCATGGTCAAATGACGGTTTCACAAGTGGCTTTATTAGGGGTGAAAAAGCACTATCCTTGTAATGGAGCGAAAGCAAATCAGTCTGTTGGGTTAGAGCGCTTTTTGGCTGATCGTAAGTAGAGAACATCCCCTCACCCTAGCCCTCTCCCCGAGGGGAGAGGGAACGTATGGCGCCTACCCTCTTTCCTAGCGTGTGAGATGGTTACCTTCCCTTTTAGCTTCGTAGGCCCCGCAAAGGTCTAACTCTTACTAAACTCCTCAAATGCTTCTAAAGCCTCTGCTGCGTACATCAGTGAAGGCCCGCCGCCCATATAAATGGCCATGGCTAATGTTTCTAACAACTCTTCTCTACTCGTTTGAAGTTTCACCAATGCTTGGGAGTGAAATCCAATACACCCATGACAATGGTTAGCCACCGCAAGGGCCATGGAAATTAATTCTTTGGTTTTCTTATTTAAAGCGCCTTCCTTATTAGCTGCTTGAGCAAGCGCTGAAAATCCAGCCATGACATCGGGCATTTCTTTACGAAATTTAGCAAGTTGGGTGCTGATATCTTGCGTTATCTGAGTAAATCGTTCTGACATAGTATTTCTCCATTCAATAATAAAATTGTAAATCCCTTATGCTGACAAAGACCAACGACGAATAATTTCGTAGTTTGACTGCCCCTTGCACTTCACTGATCTTACTAAACAAAAATCATTTAAAGGCCAAATCAAAGGCTCGATTGTTTTTACTTTATAATGCTGAATGCACTGACGTGCAACTGTAATATGAGGAACAAAACTGTGTCGATCCGGCTTAAAACCCTCTGTGAGTAGATTGGAGTTTAAAGAAAAAACTAAATCTTGCAATGCCTTTGGGCTATTTTCTAAACCTAACCAACGCAATCGAATTTTTTCCCAATAATCGGCATGATTGATATTTAATTGAAAAGGCGGGATTTTTATTTTAGCTGCTGCATTTTCAGCCGCTTTAAGCAATGATGAAGGAATTTGTCCTAGATAGGCTAAGGTGAGATGTAAATTCTTACAAGGAATTGGCTTGTCCTGAGGCCCAAGGACCTCCTGGACTCGTTCATATAAATTTTTAGCTAGTTGCTTATCAGGCCATAAAGCAAAAAAATAAGTCTCCACACTTACGGGAGAACTGTCTTTTTCACATCGCTTAAGTAAACCCTGTAAAGCAGCTTCGACTGCTTGCTCTCGTATAGCAGCGCGATTGCCTTTAAATAAAAAACACTCCGCATGCGTGGGTTGATAATCACCCGCCCACGCAATCCAGACTGTACCTACTGGCTTGTCTACACTTCCACCACCAGGGCCAGCGATGCCGCTAATACCTACACTCACGAAAGCGTCACTATGAGCGAGCACCCCTTCAGCCATGTACCGAACAGTCTCTTCGCTCACCGCCCCATGCGTAGTTATAACTTGACTGGGAACAGCTAAAAGCTCTTGCTTAGACGGATTAGTATACGTTACAAAGCCTCGGTCAAACCACTGGGAGCTGCCAGGAACCTCCGTAATAGCTGCTGCAAGTGCACCTCCTGTACAAGACTCTGCAACAGCACAATGTAATTTCCTTTTTAGTAATATCGCACCCAACTGTTCGGCTAAAGCATACGTCCTTGTTTCCATTATATACCGATCCTCTATGATTTAGGTCCCTAAAGGTGAATCCCCCGCCGATTGTCTCTCTGATCTGCAGCATGAGCGATTGCTGCTGCAAGGGCCTCTTTACTTAGAGGTTTGTCAAGCCTTTGGAACCATAGTGTACCCACATAGGAACTAGGCTTGACTTCCTCTTTTTTTGACGGGGTTTTATCGACTAAAACTGCTTTGTCAGAACAAAATTTCCCGTTATTTTTAGGCTCATATTGTAAATGAGTAAGTCCGGGACTTTTAAAATAAATAGTGATTAAAGCGCCATGGGTAGAGGCATCATTTGTTTCTATTTTAGCAACCTCTGGTTTTTTTCTCCGTAAAGCATCCTTTATTAAATCCTGTAGAAGAATAATTTTGCCCTCTTCATTAACTAAACAATCCATTTCAGTGGGTATAATGCCGTCAAAAGGATGAAGTGTCGAGCGTATTTCTTCTGGTAACTTTTTTTTACCTTCAAACGTCCAACCTTCAGGGATTACTATATAAATCATATTTTTACCATAAAAAAGGAACGACCTTTAAATGTATTATAAGTGTACATTTAATGCAATCCTTTTATTCTTGTAAATCAAGGGCTGCTGCTTTTTCTAAGATTATTTGCGAAATGTCATCGTTGCTGCTGCTTGATCCGTCGGCATAATGATTATTTCGCTAATATTGACATGAGGTGGGCAGGCGGCGCAGTAAAAAACAGCGTCGGCAATATCGTCTGCTTGTAAAGGCTCCATGCCTTCATAAACGGCCGCAGCCCGCTTTTTATCTCCTTTAAAGCGCACGTCACTAAAATGGGTTGCTACAGCGCCTGGATCGACGGTACTTACTCGGATTTTAGTCCCTAATAAGTCCATACGAAGTCCACTGGATAAGACATTCACCGCTTGTTTGGTAGCACAATAAACCGCGCCTTTAGGATAAGTTTGATGGCCTGCAATAGAACCAATGCTAATAATATGCCCAGAATTTCTAGCGATCATGCCGGGTAAAATGGCTTTGGTAACATATAATAATCCTTTTACATTGGTATCAATCATGGCATCCCAATCGTCAAGGTCTCCTTCTTGGAAGAAATCAAGCCCCGCGGCTAATCCTGCGTTATTAATAAGGATGTCAATCGTTTGATACTCAAGAGGAAGTGCACTGAGTGATTTTTTCACGGCTGCTTTATCCCGGACATCTAAACCAAAGGTATGTATGTCCACGTGGTGCTCTTTGCGAAGCTTTTGCGCAAGCTCGTCAACGAGCTCCAATCGTCGAGCACATAACAACAGATTCGCTCCTGCTTGTGCAAATTTCTTAGCACAAGCAGCGCCAATCCCACTCGATGTACCTGTAATGAAAACGCGCTTACCACTTAAGCTCACAAAAGCTCCTAATTTGCTTAAATTTTATGATTATAAGCTAAGCTTTTAAAGTGTGCTAATTATGGCGCGAAGCATTCAGGGCAAACGCATCTAAATTTTGCACACGAATAGGTGTAAATTACAATGAATTTATCTGAACCACGACCGTTTTATCTGAACCACGACCGTTAGGGAGTGGAGAAGTTAATGTTAACGAGCAGCGAATTCTCCACTCCCTAACGGTCGTGGTTCGGTCGTGGTCCGGTCGTGGTTCGGTCGTGGTCCGGTAGGTGGTTCTGAGAAATTGCGATTATTTGGGGGATTTAGATGCGTTTACCGTGGCGAAGCATTCCATTTGCAGCCCGACAATAACCTTACTGGACTTTGCCTAATAGACCTCAACTTGCGAGGAGTGGATATGACTTTTTCTATTGATAACATAAGAGCCTATCATAACGCTTGCGAAGGTTGCGAAAAGGCATAAGTAAATGCCTAAAATCAATTGCGGCTCTGGCACTATATTTAACGCAATGGATACAATGAAAGGCGCGAGACCGCCTATAGCTGCAGCGCCTAAATTATAGCCTATAGTGGTGGAGGAATAGCGTGTTTTGGTTTTAAAAAGCTCCGGCAAAAATAGGGTCAATGGGCCATCAAAAGCGCCTAAAATCACTGAAAAAACCATGAGATAGGTGATTAAAGTTTTCATATCTAAGTGAGGTGTCATAATGAACATTATAGCGGTCACCGCCATCAAAGAACTTGCAGTAAATAAAATTTGCCAACGTCCTAAATAATCCGATAACCAACCAAAAAACAACACCGCTATTGATTCAACCAATACAGCAAGGCTAGTGATTAATAATGCATCCGTCGTGGTTAAATGAAACTGCTCGTGGAGAAACGTGGCTAAATAAACCAGCAGTAAGTAGGACGCGGAGCCCATCAGGGCTGATGAAAAAATATTGGTTAATAAGGGTAATTTCTTATCTTTCATGACTTCTTTTAAGGGGCTATGTGACACCGCTTTTGCGTCTTTAAGGCATTGAAAACCATACGTTTCTTGTATATCACGTCGTAAATACCATCCCACAAAGCCTATCAGGCTTCCCGCAATAATAAAGGCTAATCGCCATAACCAGGGGTTGAGCTCTCCTTGAAGGTTGTAGGTAAAAAGATAGGCTAATAAGGAGGCTGCTAACATGCCCATACCTCCAGAAAAAGGGGTCAATGCCCCTAAAAATCCAGGGCGTGACCAATGGTTTTCTAAAATATAAATACTGGCACCATTATATTCCGCGCTCATCGCAAGCCCTTGAATTAACCGACACACGATCAATAATAAAGGAGCTAGCCAGCCTATCATTGCAAACGTAGGTAATAACCCGATGCATGCCGTAGGTATGGCCATTAGAATAATCGTAAACGGTAAAATTTTAATCCGTCCCATCCTATCGGCCCAATGCCCGAACAACATGGCACCCAAAGGTCTAATAAGAAAACTAATGGAAAAAATACCCCATGTAGCTATCAGTTGTAATGATGGTTTTTCGGTAGGGAAAAATAAATGCCCAATGGTTCCTGCAAAATACCCGTATAACGTGTAATCAAAAAACTCCATGAATGTGCCAATGGTGCACGATAAGATAAATTTACGCGGTGCTTGAATTGCCATTTACTTCACCTTTAATCCAATGTTTGCCGATAGCGTTTATAAGCCACTAACAAAACAACTAACATAAACCCAAGGATGGGTATCACTTCCCGCCACACTTCAAATAGGCCATTGCCTTTTAATAAAATACCTCGCACAATCACTAAAAAATGCGTCAGAGGTAACACATTCCCTAAATATTGCGCCCATTGTGGCATACCTCGGAATGGAAACATAAACCCTGATAACAAAATCGAAGGCAAGAAAAAAAACATCGCACTCTGCATGGCTTGCAGCTGATTACTAGCAAGGGTTGAAAAAGTCAGTCCCATTGCTAAATTAGCAGCAATAAAAGGCAAACAAAGTATTAACAATAAAACAATACTGCCTAACATAGGCACATGAAAGAGTACTTTTGCCATGAATAAAATCAAACTTACTTGAATATAACCAACAATAATATAAGGCAAAATTTTACCCATCATAACTTCTACAGGCTTAAGCGGCATTGCTAACAAATTTTCCATAGTTCCACGCTCAAATTCTCGTGTAATAGCAAGCGCTGTAATAATAACCATGGTCATGGTTAAAACAACGCCTAATAAGCCAGGGACAATATTATAGGCTGTTATTGCCAAAGGATTATACACTGTGTGTACGATAGGTTGATAGGGTAACGATACATTGATTAATTTAGCCTGTGCTCCTTTAAGCTCTTCGGTTAACGCTAAATTAGCCATTTCATTAAACACCGACACCGCGCGACTCGTGGCCGCAGGATCGGTAGCATCCGCTTGCAAAAGTAAATTAGGTTTTAACCCCTTAACCACATCGTGAGAAAATCTTGGAGGAAAATTAACAATAAACTGTACTTTACCGGTCTTTAAAAGGTGATTTGCTTCTTTTTCACTAACGTCAGGATTAATAAACTGGAAATAAGTAGAAATTTCCAAACTCTTTAAAATACGCCTGGTTAAATGATCAGGCTCCGCATTAACAATCGCGGTAGGCAAGTGGCGGGGATTTAAATTAATCGCATAACCAAATAAAATAAGTTGGATAAGCGGTATGCCCACCATTAACGCAAAGGTTGCCTTATCTCGTCGCATTTGGATAAATTCTTTAAGCATAACCGCAAGTAGCCTTGATATAGAGAAGCTCATCCCAGCTCTCCTTCTGATTTTTCGACAAGACTAATAAATGCATCTTCTAAAGTGGGTTCAATGTCTACCCATGAAATTTTATATTGCTTAGTTAATTGGTTAAGCCCCTTTTCTATATCTTTTGTATGAAATCCGCAAACATGGATCTGGCGGCCAAAAAGAGCGGCCTGGGTAACCCCTTTAATTTTTTTAACGTCTTGCAATAATTGCGTGGTTATATCACCTTTAATAGCCCACGTTCTTAAATGAGTTACCCCAATGACTTCATTAACGGTCCCTGTTACTATCATTTCACCATAAGCTAAATAGGCAAGCCTCGTACACCGCTCTGCTTCGTCCATATAATGAGTAGACATTAAGGTGGTCACACCTCTTTCACTTAAGGTATGGATTTTGTCCCAAAATTCACGACGCGCGATAGGGTCAATGCCCGCGGTGGGCTCATCTAATAGCAATAACTCGGGTTCATGCAATAAACAGGCAGCTAATGCCATCCGTTGTTTCCAACCCCCAGAGAGTTCGCCGGTTAATTGATTGCTTCGAGAGGAGAGCCCCATCTCTTGCATAACCTGTTCAATCCGCTTCTTTTTATGGGGGATATTATAGACATGCGCTACAAAATTTAAATTTTCTTCTACACTCAAATCGGTATAAAAACTAAATTTTTGCGTCATATAACCTACGCGTTTTTTAATTTCCGACGCTTGTGTAAGAATATTAAACCCTAAGCAAGTGCCCTCGCCTGCATCGGGGGTTAATAAGCCACAAAGCATGCGTATGGTCGTTGTTTTTCCACTTCCATTGGGCCCTAAAAACCCAAAAACTTCGCCGCGTTTCACCTTCAAATCTATGCCATTAACCACCACTTTGTTGTTAAATGATTTTTTTAATCCTTTAACATGAATCACGTCATTATCATTCATAAGCAGGGCCCGTTATTACTACCGGTTGGCCTGGTTTAAATTGAGCTGGATTATTTAAAATTCTCGCTCTCACTCTAAAAACTAATTTAGTTAAATTATCGTCACTATAGACGAGTGGCGGAATATATTCAGCCCGAGAGGAAACGTAACGAATTTCTGCTTGATTATCATTGGGGCACCCATCACAACTAAACGTAATCCGCTTTCCTAACGCTAAACCATGCAACGCTTGAGCAGGTACATAAAATTCAACATTAAAAAGCCTTGGCTCAAGCAAAGAGGCGACCGCCTGCTGGCTAGGGACAAACTCACCTTGGCTATAGTAAGTGTCAAAAATAATCCCATCGGCGGGGGCATATACACTCTTCTGGGCCAATTGCCACTTCGCTTGATTGACCTTGGCAGTCAGTGCATTAATTTGCGCTTGCTGAGCATTAATTGTTTCTTCCCGACTTCCTTGCTTTGCTAATGCTAAATTAGCTTCGTATTGTTTCTTTTGTTGTAGTAATTCTTCAAGCCGTGACTGGGCTATATCCATACTTTCCTTATCAACAGCGCTTTTGGTATATAACGTTTTCATCCGTTGTAAACGAAGCTCTGCTAAACGGATTTGAGCGTTGGTTTGTTCAATTTGAGCATTAATGGCTTCAATTTCGGCGGGGCGTCTTGGTTTGATTAAGTCATTATAAATCTTTTTGGCCTGTAATAACTCACCTTCTGTCTCTGCAATGATTAGCGCTTCGGGATTTGGCTCGAGCTTAAAAATTAAATCGCCTTTTTTAACAAGCTGGCCGCGACTAACGGCTCGCTCAATTAAAACGCCTGAATACGGCGAGGCAAGGTAAAGATTGTCGGCCTCTACGTAGCCTTGATAACGCTGTCCTTTTGGGCTGCAGCCCAAAAGCAAGCTTATGAATAGAAGGATAATGAGCGGCATGAGGTCAGTGAAGTTGTCAGTAATTTATCAAGTATATATCGCACAATCTATTTTGCGAATATTAGGCAACGAACTGAATTTTATTTTTATGAAGCAATTTTATTTTATTTTCTTTCTTTAATTCTGATAAAAGTCGACTCATTGTCTCTGAGGTAATCCCTAGAAAATTAGCGATATCTTGGCGATTCATGGGTAAGTGAATGATCGCTCCATTCATTGCTGCTCGCTCAGATAAGTTCTTAAGAAAATTTAATAATCGTTGCTTGGCTGGGATAACCGGCGAATAGTGGTAATTGAATTCTTGGTGCGTTGCATAATCAACGATCGTCAATAGATACTCTTGCAACGAGGGTGTCTTAGCAATCAGCGCTAAAAGATCTTCGTAAGCCATACTGCAGGCTAGCACATCCGACATCGCTTTTATCGTGTGAGGATGGCGCTTTTCATGAATTGCATTAAAGCCAATCGGCTCGCCAGGAAAATAAAAGCTAATAATTTGCTCTTTTCCCTCCGGCAAGACTTGGTAGGCTTTCGCTATGCCCTCTCTGATAATTAAAATATGATGCAACGGATTACCTGCAAAAAGAAGACTCTCGCCAGTGCGGTATTTTTTCTCTCGGATAGGCAGCGCTTCACTTTCCGGTTGGCAAAGCGCTAAAAGCGAGCACAAAGAACAAGTAGAGGCAATTTCTTTTACATTCATTACTAGATTATACGCGGAAAGTTAATAAAATATTCACAAAAATTTGATCTAGATCAAGTAATTCTACAGTAAATCATGCTAGCTTAGAGAAAATTTATGAGTAAGCTATGAGCTCAATCCGCAAAGATATAAAAATTACCCTTCTTATTAAATTTACTCTACTGTTTTTATTGTGGTGGATATGCTTCAAAGGCGTTAAAAAACCAGATATTACAGAAGAATGGTTACTAAAAACTCCTATAAGCACATCTAACAAACATAAAGGTGAATTATGATTCCAGGTAGTGATGTTGTTGATCTTTCTCGTCTTCAATTCGCATTAACAGCGCTTTATCACTTTCTTTTCGTTCCTTTAACGTTAGGTTTATCGCTGCTGCTTGCGATTATGGAAACGGTCTATGTAATGTCCGGGCGTGAGATATGGCGGGCTATGGTTAAATATTGGGGTCTGCTCTTTGGTATTAATTTTGTGATGGGAGTGGCAACGGGGTTAACCATGGAGTTTCAATTTGGTACGAACTGGGCCTATTATTCGCATTACGTCGGGGATGTTTTTGGTGCTCCCCTTGCTATTGAAGGATTAATGGCTTTCTTTTTAGAAGCTACGTTTGTGGGATTATTCTTTTTTGGATGGGAGCGACTATCTAGAAAACAACATTTGGTTTGTACTTGGTTATTAGCATTAGGCACCAATTTATCGGCTTTATGGATCTTAATTGCCAATGGCTGGATGCAAAATCCCGTAGGCGCTGCTTTTAATTTTCAGACCATGCGCATGGAAGTTACTGATTTTGCAGAAATTTTATTTAACCCAGTTGCCCAAGCCAAATTCGTGCATACGATTAGTGCGGGTTATGTCACCGGCGCTATTTTTGTCCTTTCCATCAGTGCTTATTTTTTATTAAGAGGACGCAATATTCAATTTGCTAAGCGCTCAATGACGGTGGCCGTTTCTTTTGGCTTAGCCTCTGCTTTATCCGTTGTCGTCTTAGGTGATGAAAGCGGTTATCTTACTAGTAGTAACCAAAAAATGAAAATTGCAGCGATGGAAGGTATGTGGCATACCGAAAAAGCGCCTGCCAATTTAACTTTATTTGGCATTCCTAATGAAAAAACACAAGCCAATGACTACGCGATTGAAATTCCCTGGGTGTTAGGAATAATCGCGACCCGCTCGTTTAATGAATCGCTTTCGGGTATCCATGAATTAATTGAAGAAGGTAAACAAAAGATACATAAAGGAATAATGGCTTATGAAGCATTATCCCGGTTACAGCGAGCACCTGAGGATAAAAAAGCGAAAGCCGATTTCGCAAAAAATGAGGCTTTCTTGGGTTATGGTCTTTTATTAAAAAAATATACCGAAAAAGTTACAGATGCCAGCGAAGAGCAAATTAATCAAGCTGCTAATGATTTAAAACCCCATGTGTTACCTCTCTTTTTATCATTCCGTATCATGGCAGCCTGCGGCTTCTTTTTTATCTTTTTATTCGGCGTAGGGTTTTATTTATCAATCAAGCGAAAATTACATACGGCACGATGGTTTCAACGATTAGCTTTTTGGTCGTTACCACTGCCTTGGCTTGCTGCAGAGCTTGGATGGGTCGTTGCTGAATACGGGCGGCAACCTTGGGTTGTGGAGGGTATTTTACCTACGGCCATTGCCACTTCCTCCGTTAACACCACTCAAGTGATGACATCTTTAGCTTGCTTTATTATCTTTTACAGTACCTTGGCTGTGATCGAAATTTACTTAATGATCAAGTACATCCGACTTGGTCCTGATGCAATTACAGGAGAGATTCGTCATGCCGTTTGACTATGAAACCCTTCGTATTATTTGGTGGCTTTTATTAGGTGTTTTATTAATCGGCTTTGCGATTATGGACGGCTTTGATTTAGGCGTTGCCATCTGGTTGCCATGGCTTGCTCGGACTGATAACGACAGGCGATTGCTCATTAATAGTATCGCGCCTACTTGGGAAGGTAATCAGGTATGGTTTATTTTAGGTGGCGGTGCGATTTTTGCTGCATGGCCTGCACTTTATGCCTTGTCTTTCTCGAGCTTTTATTATGCTATGTTACTGGTATTATTAGCGCTGATATTACGCCCTGTAGGATTTAAATTCCGATCAAAAATAAGCAATCCGTACTGGAAAGGATGTTGGGATGTGGCTTTGTTTTTAGGTGGTTTTGTGCCTGCTTTAATATTCGGTGTGGCTATTGGTAACGTATTACAGGGGATTCCTTTTCACTTTGATCAAACGCTAAGGGTGTTTTATACAGGCACCTTTTTACAATTACTAAACCCATTTGCGCTCCTCTGTGGTTTACTTTCCGTTTCTATGTTAGCCATGCATGGGGCTTATTTTATTAATTTAAAAACAGAGGGTTATTTACAACGAAGAGGACAAATTGCAGGACGAATAACCTCTTTATTAACCATGCTCCTTTTTACGGCGGGGGGATTATGGATGTATCAAACCGTAGAGGGTTATAGCGTAACAGCTGCTATTTCCCATAGTGGGCCTTCCAATCCTTTTTTTAAAACGGTTATTCAAGAGCCGCGAGCCTGGTTATCTAATTATGCGCTGGTACCGCTATTGTATCTCATTCCAGGAATAGGTATTGCTGCCGCTTTCTTAGCATCTATTTTAGTAAAACGCCCAATGCTCGCCTTTATATCCAGCGCGTTCAGTGTTTTTGGAATTGTTGCTACCGTAGGTGTCGCTATGTTCCCTTTTATATTACCTTCATCAACACACCCCAATCAGAGCCTTATGGTTTGGGATAGTTCATCAAGTGAGCTTACTTTATTGATCATGTTGGGAGCAGTTATTCTATTTTTCCCTCTGATACTCCTTTATACAGCATGGGTATACCGCGTCTTACGGGGTAAAGTAACGTTAGACACTTTATTAAATGATCAAAGTTATTAGGGTCTTTTGAAATTGGTGACCCTAAGATCGATGAATTGGAGACTTTTATGTGGTATTTTTCCTGGATATTAGGCACAGGCTTTGCCTGCGCTTTTGCAGTTTTAAATGCGCTATGGCTCGAATTGCGGGTAAAGGATACTCATTCTTAACGACGACCACCACCTAACTTAGATCCTTGGTCAGGAGTTTCTTCGGGAGCTGCTTCTGCTGCTTTGCGGCTACGCTTTATAGTATCCAGAGAGTCCTTAATATCTCTTGTTACTTTTATTGAAGCTGTTTCGTTTTTAGCACCACCGAATAATGATTTAAAGGCGTTACCTATGGCATTAACAATGTATCCAAAGCCTCGAAAGTCCTTTAATTTAGAAGAGGACTGAGCTTTAGTTATAATAGCTTCGCAATTTTGTTTAAACTCTTTAAATGGCTTCCCCTCGTAAACATATCTTTGGCGCTGGTAAGCCAATTGATCAAAAAGAAATGATGCGGAAGCATAAGCTTTTGTATCTCCTCTGCTCTTAAGCTCATCGGCTTTTATGGATAACCTTGCTAATTGCTCATCAAAAGAAGCTAGGGCAGCTCTTCTCCTATTTATTACCTCTGGTGAGGCTGTTGGTGGATGATCGCCTTGATACAAATCTCTTTCACGTATGACATCATATTCGTCGCCTACCGCAGGAAGCTCTCCGATAGGAATATCTTCTAGCCCTGTTATAACGTTGTGGGGCTCCTCAAATTTTCTATAAACCACTTCAGGCTCGGCATCAGTTTCATAACCTTCTGCACGATAGGCGTCAATCATAAGTCGTCGTTTAGCTATCATTAAATCGATATTATTTAATTTTTGATCAGCTGGATTTGATTTTTCATCCGTAGGCATCGTCTTCGCTCCTATAATCTCCTCTTATAATAATAGTATAAAATTTAATCTTTTGGAGATTTAGCAGTTATAGAAGGCAGGTATGGCAGATTCGCGAGAGAGTACAACCAAAATAAAAATAAAAAAAAAGCGGCTAAGAAGCCGCTTTTAGGAAAAAACTCCTGGCAATGACCTACTTTCACATGGGAAACCCCACACTATCATCGGCGCGCGTTCGTT
>JAGVKL010000054.1 GCA_020050595.1 Legionellales bacterium | reverse complement strand
CTTGAGTGTTTTAAGGTTTGGAGCGGCTTTTAATAGGGCTTGTGAATCAGCCCCAGTTATCGTTGCCGATACTTCAATGGCTTCAAGCTGCGCTAATGCCCCGTCTGCTAGGGTGAGCGGCGTTGATGAGTCAAGATCGTATAACTTGAGTGTTTTAAGGTTTGGAGCGGCTTTTAATAGGGCTTGCGAATCAGCCCCAGTTATCGTTGCCGATACCTCAATGGCTTCAAGCTGAGCTAATGCTCCGTCTGCTAGGGTGAGCGGCGTTGATGAGTCAAGATCGTATAACTTGAATGTTTTAAGGTTTGGAGCGGCTTTTAATAGGGTTTGTAAATGAGCCGCTGTTATCGTTCCCGATACCTCAATGGCTTCAAGCTGCGCTAATGCTCCCTCTGCTAGGGTGAGCGGCGCTGATGAATCAAGATCGTATAACTTGAATGTTTTAAGGTTTGGAGCGGCTTGTAATAGGGCTTGCAAGTTAGCAGGACTTATCTTTATTTCTGTCTCGAAGGTTTCAAGACAAACCATGTCAGGTAATGGCTGAACGAAGGTGATAGAAGAATGTCCACCTAAACGAAATCTTTTGAGATGAGGTGCTGCCTTTAAATGTAAGGAAAAATGCCCGGTTAACTCGAGGTTTTCGAGTTGGTTAGAAGAAAAATCGAGTACTAATTCGATTGCCGTAGCTTTATCGTAAGCTTTTATCTCTAAATTTTTTAAAAGTGGGGCTGCTTTGAGTATTGGATCAAACGTTGTAAAAACATCCTGCGAACGAAGTTTCAACGATGTTACCTGCCTCATTGTCTCTAACGTTAGTGAATGGCTGCCAGCACTTAAGACACCCTCAGTTAGTGTAATTTTTGGATCATTAAGCTCAATGGTTTGATATTCAGTAAGCACCGTCAAACTAGGGTAGTTGTCGCTAATGATTTTTCTTAGGGTTTGCTCAATTTTAGAAAAGCCTTCACCATATTTGATATCAGGATATGATGGGTTCATAGTCATTGAGGTTGAAAAGATGTCCATGTGTACTTTGGTTAAAGGGGGACTTGAATGAATCAGTATATCGAGGATACGGGCCAGCTCTTTTTCACTCTGAATTTCCAGTAGATCGCTTAAATACAAGCACCGCTCTTTCTGGGCTTCTTTTTCCGGGGCTAATAATTGCCGCAGCTCATGGTTGTCAAGCAAATAAAGTTCATCACGAGGCAGGCGAAGCTTGGCGACAGAGGCTCTGATAACGTCGATAGGATTGTCATTGGATGCTCGATAGGATTGGGAAGCGGCTGGATTAAACGGGACTAGGTCACCGTCTCGCCATACGTATATAGCAAATCCTTCGTCAGTAAGATGGCTTAACTCGAGTAAAATTTTCCTTTGCGCTTCTTCCTCCTGGGGTAGGAGTGTGTTTGCGAGAACAAACGTTTTGCGTTTTGACTCCTGCAAAGCTTTAGGCAAAACCCAATAAGGTTTCCCGCGAATGAGGCGAGTTACATCAGGCGTACCGCTGGGGTGGTCGCTGTATATTAAGCGGCTGCGTTTCTTTTCTAAATAAAAGCGGTCTTTTATGGGCATGAATGATCGAATAAAAATCTATTTGTAATAAATGATATCATATGTATGAGCTACCGAATGATTCCCTCTATTGTAGCACCGCCAATACACTGGTTTTTTTCGTAAAAAACAATGTATTGACCGGGCGTAACAGCACGCTGCAAAGCTGAAAACATCACATAATGTTTTTGATTATCCGCAGGTGAAATGACGCAAGCTTGTTCGGGTTGGCGGTAACGGGTCTTTGCATAGCATGTCAGAGGTAATTGATCTTGATAATCTGCTAACCAATGAATAGGCCCGCACACTAAGCCCTGCGAATAAAGCATAGGGTGATTGGTCCCTTGGGCGACGAAGAGGACATTATTTTCAATATCTTTATCGACTACATACCAAGGTTCTTCGCGGCCTTCCCGTATCCCCCCAATACCTAAACCTTGTCGTTGCCCTAGGGTATAAAACATCAAGCCGTCATGTCGCCCTACGGTTTTACCGCACGTACTCTTTATTTCCCCAGGTTTGGCTAACATATATTCATTTAAAAAGGCTTTAAAACGGCGCTCTCCAATAAAACAGATGCCGGTAGAATCTTTTTTATCATGCGTTGCTAAGCCTAATGCTTTCGCCATGGCTCTTACTTCAGTTTTTAGATAATCACCAATGGGGAAGAGGGTTTTTCCTAGCGCTAAAGGATTAACGGCGTGCAAAAAGTAGGTCTGATCTTTTTCCCTGTCTTTTGCTTTATAAAGACTGCCGCGGCCTTCATGCATTTTTACGCGGGCGTAGTGGCCTGTGGCAATAAAGTCTGCACCTAAGGTTAAGGCATGATTTAAAAAGGCATTAAATTTAATTTCTTTATTGCAAAGTACATCGGGATTGGGAGTACGGGCTTTTTCATATTCATTAAGAAAATGGTTAAATACTCTATCCCAGTATTCATTGGCAAAGTTAACCGCATGCAGGGGGATGCCTAATTGATCACAAACTGCTTCGGCATCTGCTAAGTCTTTTGCAGCCGCGCAATACCCCTCTTTGTCGTCTTGTTCCCAATTTTTCATGAACAAGCCTTCGACTTGATAACCTTGTTTCTGTAAAAGCCACGCAGCCACTGATGAATCGACGCCGCCGGACATACCTACAATTATTCGCGTCATATGAAGTTCAATATGTATAAAAATTGAATATTTTACGATATAATCATTTATTTTTAAAATATATGATGAAAATTTCTTTAAAAAATGATGCTAGAGAAGCAGGATCAAAGCAGTTTGTTATCCATTTAAAAGAAAGACTACCGGAGAGAATCACCTCTCCTTGTGAATTGAGTGGTGATTTTTCCGTATTAAACCGCGGTGATTATTATCTGCTAAGCTTACATGTTAAAGGAACGTTAGTAGTAACGTGTCAACGATGTTTAGATGTATTTGAGCATCTTTATGATCATCAAAGTGAGATAGCTATATGTGCTGATGATGCATTAGCTGAAACATTGATGAAGCAGTTTGAGTGCATCGTGGCATTGCAGGATGAAATTGATTTAGTGGATATCGTCACGGATGGATTACACTTGTATGTGCCGGAAAAACATTCGGATATAATGGAGTGTAATAATGAAATGAAGAAGCTGTTTGGTTAATCGCCGTCGCGAAATTGATTTTTTATCAATTTCGACGTCCCGCGACTTGTTCGCGGGATCCAGAGATCTCTTGCTGTACATGGATCCCGCGAACAAGTCGTGGGACGTTGACGTGCTTTTAGATGATAAAATTTAATGAATTCAAGTATAAAGCTTGGATTACGGACAAAAAATTTGTAAAATTGCGCCCTTATGATTGTTTAGGAGTATTAAAATGGCTGTTCAACAAAATAAAAAATCACGTTCAAAGCGTGATATGCGTCGTTCGCATGACGCTTTAGGAAAGCCAACCCTTTCTGTTGATGCAACGACCGGTGAAGTTCATTTACGTCATCATATTACGCCCGATGGTTACTATCGCGGCCGTAAGATTCTTGATACTGACAACAACGTCTACGAACAAGAGTAAATCACTTGAACAATATTACCATTGCTGTTGATGCGATGGGCGGGGATCACGGTTTAAAGGTCGTGATTCCGGCTTGCGTGCACGCTGCACGGAATAATCCTGATTTAACACTAATCCTAGTCGGTGATCGTGGTCAGGTCGTTCATCATTTGAAAAAAAATGGCATCACAACAGCTCACCCTTTAAACAAACAATTTATCGTTGAGCATGCGTCTGAAGTGGTCGCTATGGATGAATTGCCTTCGCATGCCTTGCGTAATAAAAAAGATTCCTCAATGCGGGTGGCCATTAATCTGGTCAAAGACGGTAAGGCTCAAGCTTGTGTAAGTGCGGGTAACACGGGGGCCTTAATGGCTACAGCCCGTTTTGTTCTAAAAACCTTGCCTGGCATTGATCGCCCCGCTATTATTGCTGAATTGCCGACGCTTCGATCCAGGACACGAGTCCTTGATTTAGGGGCCAATGTCGATTCTTGTGCGGAGCATCTTTTCCAATTTGCGGTGATGGGCTCAGCATTAATCCAAGCGCTCGATAAAAAAACTAAACCTAAAATTGCGTTATTAAATATTGGTGTTGAAGAAATCAAAGGCAATGACCAAGTAAAGCGCACAGCCCATATGCTGGCGGAATGTGAGCATTTGAATTACGTAGGCTATGTGGAAGGCGACCAGTTTTATACCGGCGAGGTGGATTTAGTAGTTTGTGATGGCTTTGTAGGAAATGCTGCGCTCAAAGCCAGCGAAGGTTTAGCAAAATTAATGCTGACCTTCCTTAAAGAATCGTTCACATTTAACTGGATTAATAGATTAAGCGCTTTATTAGCAAAACCCGCTTTATCACGGTTAAAAAAACGCCTGGATCCAGCACGATACAATGGTGCAAGTATGCTTGGCTTAAATGGTATTGTCATTAAAAGCCATGGAGGCGCTAATGAGCTTGCCTTTAAATTTGCTATTGAAGAGGCAATGTTACAGGTTAAAAACAATGTAGTGGATTTGGTCCGTGACCAAATTGCTGATTTTGTTAATCAGGGATTGTTATTATGAAAAAAGCCGTCATTAACGGGACTGGAAGCTATTTACCTGAGCGTGAGTTGACCAATGCCGAGCTTGAAAGCATGCTCGATACGACAGATGAATGGATTGTATCCCGGACAGGAATTAGTAGTCGCCACATTGCTAGAGAGCATGAAACGACTTCATTTATGGCAGGGGAAGCGGCAAAAAATGCATTAAAAGCATCTGATATTGATGCATCTCAGATTGATTTAATTATTGCAGCTACCTGTACGCCTGATCATTTTTTCCCAAGTATTGCTTGTCATGTCCAGCAGGCTCTGGAAATTTCTCGCCCTATTCCTGCCTTTGATATTGGTGCTGCTTGTAGCGGTTTTGTCTATGCTATGGATATGGCTAAGCAGTATATCGCGACGGGTAGTGCAAAGCATGTATTGGTGGTGGGCAGTGAAAGCATGTCAAGAGCCGTTGATTGGACTGATAGGGCTACTTGCGTTTTATTCGGCGATGGTGCGGGGGCTTTAGTTTTAAGTGCAAGTGATGAGCCTGGAATCCTTGGTAGCATATTACATTCCTCTTATGATAAAGATAAATTTTTAACCTATCCCAATGAAATTGTGGATGATAAAAAAACATTAATTGGTATGCGTGGTAACGAAGTATTTAAGTTAGCTGTCAATATCATGGGGGATATTGTTGATGAGATACTTGCCGCAAGCAATTTAACGAAGTCAGATATCAAGTGGCTTGTGCCGCATCAAGCGAATATTCGCATTATCCAAGCGATTGCAAAAAAATTATCACTACCTATGTCGCAGGTGATTGTTACCATAGAGCGTCATGGTAATACCTCAGCTGCTTCCATTCCGCTCGCTTTAGATTATTCTGTGCGCAAAAATTGCATTAAGCGCGGGGATCTCTTATTGCTGGAGTCATTTGGCGGTGGAATGACATGGGGCGCCATGGTCTTGCGTTATTAAGGAGCTTGAAGCTTATGTCGATTACAGCCGTTGTCTTCCCTGGACAAGGATCACAATCCGTTGGAATGTTAAGCGAAATGGCTATCCACTATCCACTGATCACCGACGTGTTTGCTAGTGTTTCAGAGCATCTTGGTTATGATCTATGGGCTTTAGTGCAGGAAGGGCCTGAAGCGAAGTTAAACCAAACAGAATATACCCAAGTTGCTATGTTAGTAGCGGATGTTGCTATGTATAGAGTCCTGCAGCAACAGGGTTTTGCGCGCCCAGCCATGATGGCTGGCCATAGTTTGGGTGAATATGCTGCATTGGTTTGTGCAGAAGCGATTAACCTGCTTGATGCAGCAAGTTTAGTTGCCAAACGTGGCCAATTGATGCAAGAAGCCGCGCCTGTTGGGCAAGGAGCCATGGCTGCCATTATTGGGTTATCTGATGAAGATGTGCAAAATTTATGCAGAGACTTGAGCACGGCAGAAGAGCAAGTTACTCCTGCAAATTATAATGCAGTAGGGCAAGTGGTCATTGCAGGCCATACGGCTTTAGTAGAAAAAGCGGTTCAATTGGCCGAACAAAGAGGGGCTCGCATGGCTAAAATGATTCCGGTGAGCGTGCCTTGTCATTGTCCTCTTTTGTTTAAGGCTTCAGAAGCGTTTGGTGATGCTTTAGAGCAGGCAAAATTTAAGATACCGACCCTTCCTGTCATTAGTAATGTAAATTTAGCGACCTATCAATCCATAGAACAAATTCGGCTTTTATTAAAAGAACAATTATATTCTCCTGTTCGTTGGGTTGAGACCATTCAGTTGATGAAAAATAGAGGAATGGAGCACATCGTAGAATGTGGGCCTGGTAAAGTATTAAGCGGTCTTATTAAACGCATTGATAAATCCTTGCAAACGCTGAATATAGCTGATCAAGCAAGTCTTGAGGCAGTATTAAGTACTTAGAAGTTTTATGGCCAATCTACTACCACGGCTATAAAGCTTCTTATCAATTAAAGAGGTGTGAGAGTGATAAATTTACAGGATAAAATTGCGCTGGTAACCGGGGCTAGCCGTGGTATTGGTAAAGCCATCGCTTTAACCTTAGCTAAGCAAGGTGCTTATGTTTTAGGTACGGCTACGACTGAAAAAGGCGCGCAAGCCATTAGTGATTTTTTCAACGAAGCCCATGTTAAAGGTGAAGGTATTGTCCTTGATGTCACTGCTAAAGATGCCGTTGAAAATTTAATTAATCATTTAACTGCACAAGAAAGATTACCTTCCATATTGGTTAACAATGCGGGGATTACCTGTGATAATTTATTATTACGCATGGATGATGACGAATGGTATAAAGTGATTGAGACCAATTTGAATTCTATTTTTCGTTTAAGTAAAGCCTGTCTTAAGTCTATGTTTCGTGCTCGCTGGGGGCGTATCATTAATATTGGTTCTGTGGTGGGGTCAAGTGGTAATCCAGGTCAAGCTAATTATACAGCCGCAAAGGCGGGTGTGCTGGGATTTTCTAAATCACTGGCGCAAGAAATTGGTAGTCGTGGGATTACAGTCAATGTCGTAGCGCCTGGATTTATTGATACGGATATGACAGCGAGCTTACCGGACCTAGTAAAAGAAGAAATGCTAAAACGTATTCCGTTACGTCATTTAGGTAAACCTGAGGACGTTGCAGCAGCTGTTGCTTTCTTAGCCTCGGATGCTGCAAATTATATTACGGGTACAACCATTCATGTAAACGGCGGGATGTACATGGATTAAAAGAGTGGTAAACTACAGCCAACATTTTTTATAACCGAAAGAGGAAAAACAAGTTATGAGTACAGTAGCAGAACGAGTTCGCAAAATTGTTGTAGAACAGTTAGGCGTTAAAGAAGATGAGCTGAAAAATGATGCATCATTCGTTGATGATCTCGGCGCTGATTCTCTAGATACCGTAGAACTAGTTATGGCATTAGAAGAAGAATTTGAAACAGAAATTCCTGATGAAAAAGCAGAAAAAATTACAACCATTCAGGAAGCTATTGATTATATTGAAGCAAATTTGGATAAATCAGAAGCTTAAGCAGGGCGTATGTAATTAGGTATTATTACGTAAACCCTGCGTGCCGCGAACAAGTCGTGGCACGCAGGGGGCCTTAAGAGTGTCATTCCCGCGCAGGCGGAAACCTATTCCTTCAGTGGGGCGATGCTCAGTGTAGGTTGGGTCTTGACCCAATCTACTACGTTAATTACTTGGCGTGGCTCTCAAAGGCAGAGTCATATAAGAAATTTTTACATAATGAACAAGAATACCATTTTTAGAGGGTTTTTCATTGAGTAGACGACGCGTAGTTGTAACCGGCATGGGTATGGTAAGTCCTGTTGGTCTTAACGTAGAGGAATCTTGGCGAAATATTTTAGCTGGTGTAAGTGGAGTCGGAATGGTTGAAGATTTTGATACCACCGAATACCCCACGAAAATATGGGCTAAAGTTAAAAACCTCAACGTTGAAGATCATATTCCTGCTAAAGAAGCGCGAAAAATGGATGTTTTCACGCAATATGGCATGATTGCGGCGGACGAAGCCTTAGCCGATGCTAATTTGACTATTGATGAAGCATTATCCGATCGCGCAGGCGTTGCTGTAGGTGCTGGTATCGGTGGTATTCAAACCATTACCAACAATCAAGAAAGGCTGCTTGAAGGCGGTCCTCGTAAAGTATCACCTTTTTTTATTCCTGCAGGCATTATCAATATGGTAGCAGGGCAGATTTCGATTAAGCATCATTTAAAAGGTCCTAATATTTCGGTCGTTACAGCGTGTACTACCGGTACCCATAACATTGGTTTAGCAGCTCGTATGATTGCCTATGGCGATGCAGATGTCATGGTATGCGGTGGTTCGGAAATGACCACAACCCCTTTATGCCTTGCTGGATTTTCTGCGGTGCGCTCATTATCAAAGCGTAATGAAGAGCCTGCAAAAGCATCGCGTCCTTTTGACAAAGATAGAGATGGTTTTGTCATGGGTGAGGGTGCTGGGATTTTAGTCCTTGAAGATTACGAATTTGCCAAAGCGCGGGGTGCTAGAATATATGCGGAACTCGTTGGTTTTGGTATGTCAGGCGATGCTTACCATATTACTGCTCCTGACGAAGATGCGGATGGGGCTGCTCGTGCAATGGCACTTGCTGTTCAAGATGCCGGTATTGCTGTTGATAAGGTCGATTATATTAACGCACACGGCACCTCCACCTCGCTAAATGATAAAAATGAAACGATAGCCATTAAGCGAGTATTTAAAGAGCACGCGTATGACTTAGCGGTTAGTTCTACAAAATCCATGACAGGTCACCTTTTAGGAGCTGCTGGGGCTGTGGAGGCGATTTTTAGTATTTTAGCGATTAGGGATCAAATTGCGCCACCGACGATTAACCTTGATAATCCTGATGAAGGTTTTGATCTAAATTACGTACCTCATAAACCTCAGAAAAGGCAAATTATATACAGTTTAAGTAATTCCTTAGGATTTGGCGGTACTAACGGTAGCTTATTATTTAAAAAAATGGATGCTGCATAATAATCAATGGGGCGACGCAAACAGCTTCTAAAAATCTTTGGTATAGGTTTGATAGCCCTCTCGTTTGTGGGGCTTCTCCTATACATTCTCCCTTTTTATCGTCTTTATTATTCGCCGATGTCGCTTGGGCAAGACGAAGCGGCTATTATTCAGCTTGATAAATACACGTCTGCTTCTTCTTTTGTTCATAAATTAGAAGAGCGGCACTTTATTCAACACCCAAAATTATTACTTACGTTAATTCGTACGAAAAATTTATCACAGCAATTAAAAGCGGGTATTTACCAAATCAAACGTGGTGAGTCCGCGATGCAATTTGTACATCGGGTAACGTTGGGTGATGTCTTAAAAGAATCTTTTCGTATTATTGAAGGCACTACCTTAGTACAGGTTAGCGCAGGCCTTCAGCAAGCGCCTTACCTGATATATGAATCGTCCGACTGGCAGTCGATTCATCAATCGTTTCCAAGCGCGGAAGGATTATTATTAGCAGATACCTACCAGTATGATGCAGGTAGCCGGGGCAAAGAGCTGCTTTTACATGCAAATAAAAGCTTACTACACTATTTAGACGCTAGTTGGCAGCAGCGCAATACGGGTTTGCCTTATAAAAGCCCTTATGAGCTACTGATAGCGGCTTCTATTATTGAGAAGGAAACGGCTAACTCTTCAGAAAAACGATTGATTGCCGGGGTGTTGGTTAATCGCCTACGTAAAAATATGCCGTTGCAAATGGATCCTACGGTTATCTATGCTTTAGGAACGAATTATAAAGGAAAATTAAGTCGAGAAGATTTGCATGTGGATTCGCCTTATAATACCTATCGTTATCGAGGCCTACCACCAACGCCTATCGCGATGGTAGGAAAAGATGCTATTGATGCAGCAGCCCATCCGACACAAACGGATTATCTTTATTTTGTTGCCACGGGTGATGGAAATCATCATTTTTCAGTAAGTTATGAAGAGCAGAAAGAGGCCATTGAACGTTATTTAAAATAAACCTAGAAAAAGATAAAGGATAAGCAATGACAAGAGGGCATTTTGTTGTGGTGGAGGGCTTGGAAGGTGCTGGTAAGTCAACGGCATTAACGACGATCAAACGCTTTTTAACAGGCCAGGTTAAAGAGCTTATCACTACAAGAGAGCCTGGTGGAACAAGAGTAGGTGAAGCAGCTCGTCAATTATTAAAAGAGCCCTCTAGCGAGCCGCTCGATCCTCGTTGTGAATTACTGTTATTTTACGCATCCAGAGTACAATTACTTGAAAATGTTATCCTCCCAGCACTTCATCGAGGAAGTTGGGTGTTAGCCGATCGCTTTGAATTGTCTACTTGGGCTTATCAAGCTGGGGGGCGAAAACTTGATAGAGAAATGATTAGTCACCTTTCTTCTTTTTGTTTACAAGGGTTTAAGCCCGATTTAACTATTTTTCTCGATATTAGTCCGGAGTTAGGCTTAAAACGAGCGCAAAAACGAGGGAAAGCCGATCGCATTGAACAGGAATCATTAGATTTTTTTAACGATGTATATAAAATGTATCATGAAAAAATTAAGATGACGGATAATGTGATTATGATTGATGCTAGCAAGCCGTTGCCTGTGGTACAACGATTGATCCAGGCATCGCTTGAAACGTATGTAAAATCGAGAGCAAATGCCTAATACACCAACGCTATTATGGGAGCAAATGCAAAGGCTAGTCCTTACTAACCGCTTCCCGCAATCGGTTCTTTTTATCGGACCGCGCTATGAGGCCATGCTTCACTTTATTAAGCGCCTAGAAATGCTATTATTATGTCAGCAATCTACACCACCTTGTGGACAATGCCGGGCTTGTCATCTTTTAAGCGAATCAATTCATCCTGATCGAAGCGATATCCAACCAGAAACGCCGGGTGGCATGATAAAAATTGACCAGATTCGCTGTATTCAAGAGAGTGTTTATCAAACGCCTAAAGTAAGTCTGCGGCGTGTTATTGTTATTGACTCAGCGGATCGAATGAATATAGCCGCGGCAAATGCCTTATTAAAAATTCTTGAGGAACCACCAGCGCATACGGTATTTATCCTACTTGCACAGCAAATTAATAGTATTCCTGCGACTATTTTAAGTCGTTGTCAAAAATACACAATTCCGACCCCAGAGCTACCTGATTATTTGGCGTTAGGGCAATTTTATCCAGGAGAATCAACGCGTGCGCAATTAGCAAAACAAAGTGCGGATATCTTGACGGTTCTTTGCGATCTTATTGAAGAAAAAACATCGGTTTGTTGGGTTGCTAAGCATTGGTCTTCTTATCAGCTTGAAGATATCGTCTGGCTTTTATACCTCATTACGGCCCAGACGCTTCAATTGCATTATGTAAATAGTAAATCCGTAGTGGGCAAAGCCTCTTTATTACGGTTTGCCAGCCTGCAACAGCCCGTTCATTTATTTAAGCAACTTGAAGCACTCAATGCGATTACGCAAAAAATAAATCATAATATCAATATGAACCAAACCTTGGTTTTAGAGACCTTATTATTGGGCTACCTAAAGAGTGATTCATTATGACCAAAGCCTCCTTGATTGATTCCCATTGCCACTTAAATAGCCTTGATTTAAGTGAATTCGATCATGATATGAATCAAGTTTTGCTAAAAGCCGCTGCTAATGGTGTCGCGCATATGCTGTGTGTTTGCGTGGAAGAAAGTGACTTACAGGCTTTATATCAATTAGCGGAAACTTATCCTAATGTCAGCATTTCAGTGGGGATTCATCCTAACGTTGAAATGGAAAAAGAATGGGATGCTGAAACATTGGTGACGCTTGCTAAGCATAAAGCTTGCATAGCAATAGGGGAAACGGGCTTGGATTATTATCGAATCGAGACAAACGCTTTCCGAGACATTCAGCGGCAACGCTTTCGCGAGCATATTCGAGCGGCCATCAAGGCGTCTAAACCACTCATTATTCATACCCGCCAGGCAGCAGAGGATACGTTATTGCTGATGTTGGAGGAACAGGCACAAGATATCGGCGGAGTGATGCATTGTTTTTCTGAGGATTGGGAGATTGCAAAGCGAGCTATGGATTTAAATTTTTATATTTCTTTTTCAGGTATTGTCACCTTTAAAAATGCTACAGCACTGCAAGAGGTCGCTAAAAAAGTACCCTTGGATAGAATCCTTATTGAAACCGATGCTCCTTATTTAGCACCGGTGCCTTTTCGAGGTCAGCAAAATCATCCTGCACTGGTTAAGCATGTCGCACAAGCCATTGCAGAGTTACGGAATATAGATTACGAAACCGTTGCTTTGCAAACCACAGAAAACTTCTACCGTTGTTTTAGGTGGAGTAAGCCATGAATTTATTTATTGGTTTGATGTCGGGAACTAGCATGGATGGCATTGATGCCGCTTTGGTTGACGTTCATACAAATCAGCTCATAGAAGGCCGCACCTATCCTTATAGCGAGGGCGCGCGCAGCTTTTTAGAAAAAATAGTAGAAAGCAATACTATCAAGGCGCATGAGTTAGCACAGCTGAATACAGTCATAGGAAGAGAGTTTGCATTCGCTGTACATCACTTATTGGCTGATACAAGGTATTCCTCTGATGAGATTATTGCTATTGGCAGCCACGGCCAAACCATCGCCCACGATGCAACGGCAGCTATTCCTTATACCATTCAGTTAGGGTGCCCTCATACGATTGCAGAGTTAACCGGGATCAAAGTTATTGCTGATTTTAGAACGCGCGATCTTGTGATTGGCGGGCAAGGGGCGCCTTTTGCTCCATTGTATCATCAAGTTTTATTTGGCAAAGCGATATTGCCCTCTGCCGTGGTCAATGTCGGCGGGATTAGTAATATAACGTATTTTTCTCCCGCGATAAGAGGCTATGACATCGGCCCTGGCAATTGTTTAATGGATGCTTGGATAAATAAGCACTTAACAATGCCTTACGATAAAGACGGTGCTTGGGCTGCTGCTGGAAGCGTCATTCCTTCTTTATTAGAGTCTTTACTGGCCGATCCTTACTTTAAATTAAAAGCCCCCAAAAGCTTAGGAAAAGAATATTTTTCAACCGATTGGTTAGCAAAACATCTTAAGGCACACGATTCTGCTCCTGATGTACAAGCAACGTTACTTGCCTTTACGGCTAGGACGATTGCAGATGATATAAAAAGTAATCTAATATCAACAAAAAATACCACTCCTGCCATCGTTTTATGTGGCGGAGGGGCTCACAATAAAATGTTATGCGAGACATTAAAAAAAGAACTTCCTGGCTTAAAAATTAATACATCCCAAGCCTTAGGAATTAACCCTGATTTCATCGAGGCCATGATGTTTGCCTGGCTGGCAGAAAAAGCATTAAGCCAAACCCCCCTCGATTTTAAAGCCATCACCGGCGCAAAAAAAGCCGCCGTTTATGGCGCTATTTATGCAAAAGGGATTTAAATCTAGAAAAAGTAGTATGTGGTGTTTCCGAATTGCAAAATGAAGGTGTATCTAAATTTTTTCAATGTTGGGGAGGGGAGGCTGTTTTTAATTCATATTAACTATCACAATATAAAGACACACTTTTTAGCGGGTGTGATTAAAAGTGCGGTCAATTAAAAGATGGCGTCATTGCGAGGAGCGTAGCGACGAAGCAACCCAGGGGTTAGGAAGAGAGGCGCTTGAGTTAGACACATTTTTTCTGTAAAACAATGCCTGTTGTTTAATGCATGGGGCGAGTTATTTGGATTGTGTCAACAACGAATTCTTGATAATTGTTCATCATTCTATTGACAAGAGAATTTGGCTTAGGGTGTAATGTGTTTTTTTAATTAACCGTGGTAACATCTTGAGCACATATCATTTGCCTGAACAAACGCACAGTCGATTCACTGCTTATTGTATTTTCTTTTTGGCGGCATCGTTTTATTTATATGAATTCATTCTTCAGGTAGCGCCTAGCGTTATGGCGCAGCCGATGATGCAAACCTTTCAGGTGAGTGCTGAAGGTTTTGGTGTTATTTCAGCCTTTTATTTTTATGCTTATGCGCCGATGCAATTGCCGGCAGGTTTATTATTTGACCGCTATGGACCCCGTAAATTAATGACGGCAGCCTTGTTGCTTTGTGCTTTCGGGTCATTTTTCTTTGCATCTACCGATAGCGTTGTTACTGCCTCTATTGGTCGTTTTTTAATAGGTATAGGCTCTGCTTTTTCGTTTATAGGCGTATTGGTCTTATTGTCTCGCTGGTTTCCTCCAAAGCATTTCGCTATTTTAGCAGGGATTGCCCAACTGATGAGTTCTGTAGGGGCTATGTTTGGTGAAGCACCTTTGGCAGCTTTAATTGAGTTTGTGGGGTGGCGCCAAGCAAGCTTTATTTTGGCAGGGGTTGGCGTTTTCCTTGCATTGCTTTTATGGTCTTTTATCAGGGATTATCCACACCAGCCAACTCAATCCTTGCCTACTCGAAGTTTTAGAGAAGAGTGGAAACGATTATTAGAAGTTTGCCGTCACTCTTATACCTGGCTGACCGGCGCTTATGCATTTTCCATTTGGACGCCCATTGCGGTTTTTGCAGCGCTTTGGGGAGTGCCTTATTTGCAGGAAAAATATACTATTAGCGTTGTCGTTGCCTCAAGCCTTTGTAGTATGATTTGGTTAGGCATTGGGGTAGGTAGCCCTTTGTTAGGCTGGGTTAGCGATAGATTTACTAGCCGTCGTTTAGCGCTGGCTATTAGCTCTGTGTTTGGCCTAGTTGCTACTTTAATTCTCTTGTATGTGCCTGGCGTGTCGTTAAGCTGGATGTATATGGTTTTATTTATGTTAGGGTTTGGGGCTGGCGGGCAGACGGTAAGTTTCGCGGTGGTTACGGATAATAACCCTACGCATTTGGTCGGAACGGCTTCAGGTTTTAACAATTTATCCGTACTGATTGGGGGGGCTATTTTCCAACCTTTAGTCGGTGTTATTCTGCATCGTAGCACAGAGTGGCGTTTGGTGAACGATATCCCTGTGTACACGGTAGCTAGCTATCAAAAGGCGCTTTTAGTCATGCCTTGTTGTTATTTAGCAAGCTTAATTCTTGCTGTTTGGTTGATTAAGGAATCTTATCCCAGCAGTGGACATCATGGCGACGATGGTGAGCGGGGTTAATCAGAAACACCATACCGACGAGCTTTTTCTACTGTAAAGCTTGCTTCTTCTAAATAACGTTTGCCTGCACTCGGATTAAAAAATAAGGGGGTGCGGCCTTGCGTATGTGAATAAGCGATGGCAATTAAACCTGGTACAATGCCTGTAACGATAATGGCAATGATGGCCACGGCCGATTTGCAATAACTCACCCAAGCGGGTTCACGATGGTGTTGTAGGGCTTTAGCACAGTCGTTTAATGCACGTGTAAAATTTTCGATACGTTCAATGGCTAGGGGTACCTTCTCATCGGATAACGTTGTATGTATTTGTTGGACACGAGCAATTTTAACTCGAATTTTTTCATAAGCAGCTTGATTTTTGGCGTCAGCACTTTTCAATGGCAACGCTTGTTTCAGATCTCTCGTATCTATCGAAACATACTTACTAGCCTCTAAAAATAAATGCTGAAGATAGCGTTGGGTCAAAGGTATAAGCTTATTTTGAATTAAAAAAGCACAATTTATTTGTTGTTTTGTACATAATTTTCTTTGTAATTCTTCGGCGCTAGTTAGGGCCTCATCTTTTGTAGTGATAGATTCATCTTTTTCAGCCAGGGATTCACGCTGTTCGGCTATCGTTTTATTCAGTGCAGCTATTGATTCGAGTTGTTCGGCTATCGTTTTACTTAGCGTGGCAACCATTAGATCAGGAGCACCTAAACTGAGAGCGCGAGCTTTTACGGCGGTGTAAAAAGCTTCTGTTGAGGGCAAAGAGGCTAGATCATATCTCTTTTCTTTTAACATCAATCCTGCTAACTCTTCTATACTGCTGCGATAAGCAAAAAGGGAAGATAGTTTAATACTCAACGTTTTGGTGGTTAACCAGGAGGCTAATTGGGGGTAAATCGTGTATAGTTCTTGCAGAGCGTTATGTAATTTTGAAATTTTAATTAAATATTCCTCAATAGATAATTCATAAGCCTCGGCAAATTTTCTGAGAGGGGTGGAGTGTTGCCTGAGTTTCGCAACAATTTTTTCCTTTTTATCAAGGTCCATAGTTCCGTCTTCTTCAATTTTCTTCATTTCTTCTAATAAAATAGCTTGAACCCCACTAATACTGGGTGAAGTGAGACTGGATAAATGGGTGTGAATACCTCTTAAATCGTCATCATCTTTTAAAAGTTCTAAAAATTCAGCAAACGCAGACTGAAATACGGTAGGTGGGGCTAAAAATAAATTTATTTGCTGATGAAGTTTTTCATATTGTTGGAGAAGCGAGGAGAAGTGAGACTCTATGGTGAGTTTAATTCCTTGTTGGACCACATCATAACATCGTTCAAAAAGAGCTCTATGAGCGGACAGATCTTTATCATCGACAGCGTTTTTTAATAGGGTCAATATCGTTGCGATCACTTCAAGTAGACGTGCTTTTACCGAGAGATCTAATTGATTATTTAAGTACTTTCGACTAACAGAGTCTACCAAAGTAGATAATATATTAAATAGCGTATCGCGAGTTTTTGCGGATGCAGTAAGGGCTTTCAGCAATGGGGAATCAGAGGCGCTCTTAATAGCGGTAATCATCGTCCCTAAAGCCCCAGTGATGGTTTCAATTTGTTCTGGTGGATCTTTATGCTCTAATTCAGCAATATTAATATATTCCGATAAAGTAAGTCTTGCATGTTCAAGGTTAACGAACGGTCCTTGAACCGTTGAAATGATCGTACTAAGACTAGTGCATGTTGAAGAAGCCATATGAACCCAACGATGAGTATCAGGGGCAGCAGCTAATCCTAAGTAAGCGTAGGAGGTTGAGGTAAAATATCGGTAAGCGTTGTCATTCGTATAAATTGCCGCATATAGCTTTAAAATTAATTTCTTTTTTTCTTGAAGGTTCGCTAATAAATACTCATTAAGCAGGGTATTAAGCAAGGGATGACCAGCAGTGGTTAAAGGTGTAGACGTTGTTTTAAATAATCCCGTGGTTCGGTATATAAAATCAAAAAATTTTAAAACAACTAAATCCTGTACAGAAGTTGTATCCCGAGGATCGATGGTCGGGGGAATTTTACTTCCTTGTTGTGAATGACGATTACCGCAGGCTGTGCCATGATGTCCTGGAATAATAATGGGCTCTGTGCCCTTGGGTATAATGGGGTAAAAACAAGAGGAGCGCTCGTCTCGGCAGATTAATAACTCGTTATCGGTGCAAGGAAGCGAGTCATAAAATCGATCATCATGCCACCCGATATAAGGAATGCCATAAATTGTATCTCCAGGCACGGGATCAATTAAAAAGGGGTTTATTTTAAGTGATTGTAATTTTGTCAGAAGACCTGCTCGATTCGAAGGTGTATCCTCTGCAATGGCCGTCGTTTCAGGAAAGAATTTTCTTACTGCGGCAACGGTTAATGCGCAGGGAGAAGATAAAAGAATATCTTTTAGTGACTTATGCGGGGAAGCTGCTAACTCTTTTTTAATTCTATCTAATTCATGCAGAATCAGAATGGTTTCCACGGCTCCTCGGCTATGGGCTGCAATCTGTAATGATGTTTTTCCCGCTGCAGCTGCCCGCAGTGCTAAAAAGAGACCTTGAACAATACGTTCTCCAACTTCACTTCCTAATGTGGTGGGCCCATTAATGACATCAACCGACGGTGAAAAATACGATAAAACATCCGCTGGTTTTTTCTCAGCAGTTTCTCCTAGAAGCTCAACGGTTGCTTGGGCTAAATAAGAGAGCGTTTCTCCACGTTCATAGCAGGTCTCCGGCGGTGTAGGTTTTTCGGTGAAAACCGTATCCGTGCCTAGAACAAAAAGAAAATGTTCTTTTATGTCAGGTGGACTAGCGGGTAAAAGTTCAAATAATGCTTTCAATGACAGGGGTTTCGGCATGGCAATATCTCAAAGGTGTATCTATCAATCCTTGAGCTATTCATGCTTTTCCCTAGTTTAAATCCACAAAATTCGATTAAAAATTATCATAAAGAATAAAATATGAGCATATTTTACCGTGTTTTATGGGTAAGAAGCAAGGGGGACAATTACATCATTCAGGTAAAGGCAAATGAATCATTAGCTCGCCAAACTAACCAATGGCGCGCAAGGTTAGTATCTAGCACTCAGGAATGTTTACAGCTAAGCCACCCATGGAGGTTTCTTTGTAAATGCTTTTCATATCCATACCTGTCTGCTTCATGGTTTTAATAACTTTATCGAGAGAAATTTGATGCTGGCCGTCGCCCATTAAGGCCATGCGGGAGGCGTTGACGGCTTTGACAGCACCCATGGCATTTCGCTCAATACAAGGTATTTGTACAAGCCCCATGACGGGATCACAGGTCATGCCTAAGTGGTGCTCCATCGCTATTTCAGCGGCATTTTCAATTTGCTCAATCGTTCCGCCAAGAACAGCCGTTAGGCCTGCGGCAGCCATAGAAGATGCGACGCCCACTTCACCTTGACAGCCCACTTCTGCCCCTGAAATAGAGGCACCTTTTTTATACAAAATACCAATCGCTGCCGCAGTAAGAAAATAAGTATAAATAGCTTCTTTGCTCATTTTATCATGTGCGTCTTGGAAATATCTTAATACGGCCGGAATGATGCCTGCTGCACCATTCGTAGGAGCGGTTACAATACGTCCGCCAGCTGCATTCTCCTCATTTACCGCCATGGCGTATAGGTTAAGGCGATTCATGATATCCGAACGCTCATAAATACTAGGGATACCTTTTTGCTCGTTCAGTTTTTGATAAAGCTCAGGAGCGCGGCGTTTTAATTGCAAGCCACCTGGCAAGGTCCCTTTGTGGTGGCAGCCGCTTTCAATGCAGGCATTCATGACGTTGGCAATGCTTAAAATCCCTTCATAAATGGTGTTGTCATCGCGCCATGTACGTTCGTTTACCATCATCAATTCAGCGATGGATAAATTATTTTCTTTGCAATGTTGTATTAATTGGGCGGCCGTATCAAAAGAATAGGGTAGCGGATGCGTTTGGGGCGATAGTTCATCAAAAGCTTCTTCCGTGGTAATAAAACCCCCACCAATTGAGTAATACACTTGGCTTAGCAAGGTATTGCCAGCGCCATCGTAAGCTGTAAAGCGCATGCCATTACTATGCTTAGGCAGTAACTCTTTTTGCAGGAAAGGGAAATCGGTGGCTTCATCAAAGTGAATATTTTTTTTCCCTCCTAAGCATAAAGTTTGATTTTGCAGAATTTCATGCATACGAGGAACCATGCTTTCAGGTACTACGGTTTCAGGCTCTTTGCCTTCGAGGCCATTTAAAATAGCTTTATCGGTTCCATGACCTTTCCCGGTTAGTGCTAGTGAGCCATAAAGCTCAATTTTTAAGCGTTCGGTTGGGTTAAATACATGATGTTGCTCTAATAATTTAAGAAATTCATTGGCAGCTGACATAGGGCCCACCGTGTGTGAGCTTGAAGGACCAATGCCAATGGAAAATAAATCAAATAAACTAATATTCATAACCGTAACTCGATCGTTTAAATGAATAGGATTTTAGCATATAAATAAATCTATGTTGCTATAATTATAGGATATGGAGTGCGATTGTAAGTGCGGGTTTTTATGCTGACGCCCCGCAGCTTGATCGCGGGACGTCGACTATAAGTGTAGAAATTATATAACCGCACTTAAAATCACACCCCTAGAATATGACTTTGAATGGTACAGAGAGGATATGAATATGGGAGATAGTATGAGTGTAAAAGAAGTCCCAGATGCGCCGGACGAATGGCCTCAAAGTCCGCCCTTGGAATCGCCGCCAAGCCCTGAACCTATAGAGCCATTATCTCCTGATACACCCGAACCAGAACCGAGCGATGCACCGGAGCCTAATGATCGCTAGCGAAAGACTTTTTTCTCGGTTTAAGATTTAGGAGTTGTCGTGCTATGCCTCCAAAGGCCTAGCTCATGTTAAGCGAATCGAAAGTTTAAGCGATCCTTCGTCTCGCGTGGGATGACGGTTATTTTTTATTTTTAATCGTAACGAGGACTTCCTCGTCTTTTTCTTTAGGCGTTATGATCAGCAATGTGGCATCGTAGGTTTGAGCGCCGAGCATAATTGCATTAATAAGCCTAGCGATACTCACTTTATAGAAATTATTCTGTGATAAAGGATTTTCTCGGTAGGGATCTGCTACAACTACACGCCTTCTTTTTTCATCATATCCACAGAGTACAACAAAATGCCCGCAAGATGTTCCTTGCAAATCATCAAAAAAGGATTCGCCCTCTTGGGTGAAGAGTTCACGTGAGGTGCGGTAAAGATAAGTAGAATTCAAACCCGTTAGAATGGGGATATTTTGCTTAAAATATTCCTTAAGCATTTGTACATCAATGGTTTTAAAACGAATTTCACCGCCCAACTCTAAAAACTCTTGATAAGCTTTGCTGGCCGCCGCTAAATTCTTGGCATGCTTAAATTTATCCTGGCTTTTTAATTTGGTCAGCAAAGCTTCGCGTGGAGCCTTACTTTTTTTAAACCAAGTAGGATCAAATAAATCCAGTTGATTGACATAGATACATGCATTAAAACCGTGCATTAATGCATGCTTCCCTAATAAAGGACTTAGCGTCCCGCCAGAGAGAGAATGCTCAATGGTATCAACCACCTCGGGAAGCGTAACATTTAATCCATAATAATGATAAATAGCATGCAAACTGGTTGGACCGCATGTTTCATCAGTGGGCTGTGTCCTAATGTTTAATTCAATCACGATCCATCCCTCGGTAGTCTTGATATCTTATATTTCGGCAATTATAGAGCGATCTTTAGGGTTTGTTGATTATTAATTGGTGATCCGCCCTAGGTTTGGCTACGGTATAGCAAAATGCCAGTTCATTGCTTTAGACAGTTCTTCTAGCATGATCTCACCGCGGATACTATTTCCTTTTGCATTAACTCGTGGGCTTAAGACCACAATGCCTGCTTTTCCTGGCACCACAGCAATGGTATAGCCCGATACACCGCTTTTCGCAGGCATGCCCGTTTTGACCATATGCGTTCCTGTTTCATCATATAAACCACAAGTAGCCATGACTGCTAAGGTAATTTTACACGTCTCTTTTGAAATAATTTGTTGATGGGTCGCAAGATCCTTGCCGCCGTTTGCTAATAAAGTAGGTAAATAAAGCATTTGTTCGAGCATAGCTTCATAGGAGCATAGGGCGAAATACAAGTCGAGCGTTTCATTCACATTACTGCCTAAATTACCGCGGCTATGTAGTAGGAATGCTAAGGAACGGTTACGATCACCCGTGCGCTTCTCAGAGGCGAAAACTAAAGGGTTAATACTAAGCTTTTGGTTAAACAATTTTTGCATCCAGTGTTCTAACCAGGCAAATTGCTGCTCGCCCATCCCAGGGATATGGGAGCATAGCGTAATAGCACCGGCATTAAGCATAGGATTAGATGGTTTTGGCCCAAACTGCTCTAAGCGAGTAATTGAAGCAAATTCATCTCCTGATGGTTCAACTTTGACCCATTCAAACAATTGCTCGGGGCCATATTCCTCTAAAAGACCAATTAAAGGCACCATTTTGGCCGTACTTTGCAAGGTAATGGGGGAAAGATCACCATTACTATAGGCGCAAGTTTTTCCCTCTAACGACCGCACTGCTATAGCGGTAAGATCTTTATTAACGTTCGCCAATTCGGGGATATAGTTAGCACTTTCACCTTCTTGATTTTTCTGTGCATAACTAACCAATTTCTTAAGAAGGTTTACATTGAGTATCTGTTTTTCCATACGCTCTCTTTTAAAAAAGGTGCATTATCCTTAATTTAGCAGATCAAAACAAATAATGAGTAAAATGTTATTTTGTGCTACCATTAGTAGTATAAGTAGTAGTAATAAGGGGGAATAAAATGCAATCCCATAAATTGTCTATTTCATTGCCAAAACAACAATGTGAATTTATTGAAAATTATTTAATAAAGCACCATGTTAACAGTCGTTCAGAAGTTATTAAAGAAGCGCTGTATTTGTTGCAACAAAAGGAATTAGAAGTTTGTTATCAGGAGGCAACTCAAGAGATTGATCCTGCTTTTGAACATACAACCTTGGATGGAATTGAAGAAAATGAAGCGTGGTGAGATATATTTTGCTGATTTGGATCCTACTATTGGAGCAGAAACTCAAAAAAGACGACCTGTTTTAATTGTTAGTAATAATGCAAATAATAAAGTAGCAACAACAATTACGATTATTCCCATTACTTCAAATGTTAAAAAAGTTTATCCTTTTGAAGTATTGTTAGAAAGTCAAATTACTGGATTGACAAAAGATTCTAAAGCTCAATGTCATCAAATTAGAACTGTATCTAAATTGAGAATCTTTAAATCCCTTCCTGCAGGCTGCATTCCCGCTCAAAGGATGCGGAAAATAGAAGAGGCTCTAAAGATTCACTTAGATCTACCATAAATCAATTGTTTTAAAGCGGTACCGATGTCTTCAGCCCGCATTAAACTCTCTCCTACAAGAAACGTATGAATTCCGTAAGATTGCATGCGTTTAATATCATTGTGATGATGAATCCCGCTTTCGGTGATGACGATTTTATCTTTAGGGATGTATTGCTGTAACTCAATGCTGCATTGAAGATCGGTAACAAACGTATGTAAACTGCGATTGTTAATCCCCATCAGTGGGGTAGGTAATTGGAGAGCTCGTTCTAATTCTTCTTTTGTATGGCTTTCAACCAGGACAGCCATGCCTAATTCTTGAGCGAGTTGGCAGTAATCCAAAAGCTTTGCGTCATCAAGCATAGCAGCGATTAAAAGAATACAATCTGCACCTAAAGCGTAGCTTTCATGGATTTGATAACTATCGATGATGAAGTCTTTACGTAAAACCGGTAAGTTACAATGGCGCTTCGCTAACGCTAAATAATCAGAATGCCCTTGAAAAAAATGCTCGTCAGTTAGCACAGATAGGGCGCTTGCTCCATTTGCCGCATAAATTTCTGCAATTTTTGCAACATCAAAATCAGCGCGAATAATTCCTTTGCTAGGGGAGGCCCGCTTTATTTCTGCAATAATAGCAGGATTATTTTTTTTCAATGCAGCAATAAAGTCACGACGGGGTAAATCAGTAATAGCCAAGCTATCTAAAGGCTTTCTTAGCTTAGCTAGGTTTACCTCTTGTTGTTTATGTGTTGCTATCCGTTCAAGAATGCTTGTCATTTTAATGTCTTTGTTAGAAGTTTTAATCGCTCAAAATGCTCTTTTGCTAATCCGCTATCGAGAGCAAGCGCTGCTTTTTCTAAGCAACGAGCAAAATCATTCGTTGCATCGTTGCAATATAATGCAGCAGCTGAGTTGAGTAAAACGATATCGCGAGCGGGACCTTTTTGACCAGACAATACTGCTTCAGCTATGGCAAGACTTTGAGTTGGGTTTTCTACAATAATTTCATCGAGGGAAGGGTGAAAACAGCCATAAGCCTTCGGATCAAGTATCCATTCATTAAATTTCCCTTGATAATAATCGACCATATGAGTAGGGGTGCTAATACTAATTTCATCTAACCCATCTTGTGCGCATACAATCAGAGCTCGTTCGCTACCTAAATTTTTAAGGACTTGAGCAATAGGCATGAGCCATTGCTCGGAAAATACGCCAATCATTTGTTTTTTTACGCCGGCGGGATTGATAAGCGGGCCGAGTAGGTTAAACAAAGTGCGTATGCCAAGTTTCTGCCGAGCCTCGCGTGCATGCTGCATCGCGGGATGAAAATGGGGTCCAAATAAGAAAGCAATGTTACATTCATCCATGCATTGTTTTAATGCTGAATCAGATAGGTTTAATTCAAAACCAGCAGTGATTAACAAATCAGCACTGCCGCTTCGACTAGAACTAGCACGATTACCGTGTTTAGCAACCCTTGCTCCAGCTGCAGCGGCAACAAAGCTACTAATAGTGGATACATTAAATGTATTTCTACCATCACCGCCTGTACCCACAATATCAATTAAACCATCACCTAAATCGATATGATGAGCTAATTTTTGCATAACGGTGGCTGCCGTGGTCAGTTCGGCAACACTCTCACCCTTAATACGCAGCGCGACAAGAAACCCAGCAAGCTCGGCATCGTTTAATTGGCCCGCCATACAAGATTGCATGATTTCTTGCATATGAGCTTTGCTTAAATCATGTCCCGCAATTAATTGTTCAAGGGTGTTTTTTATAGTCATAATGTAAAAAATTATCTAAAAGTTGCAAACCATGTTCGGTTAATACGGCTTCAGGATGAAATTGTAAACCATACACCGGATATTCGCGATGCGAAATCGCCATAATTGTATCGGAGGTCCAGGCATCAATCCTAAATTCTTTAGGCAAGGTTTGAGGATCAACCATAAGGGAGTGATAACGTGTGGCAGTAAAGGGCTTAGGTATATTGTGAAATAAGCCTTGTTGTTGATGTTCAATGAGGGAGGTTTTTCCGTGTACAATTTCCTTAGCGGGAATAATTTTCCCACCAAAAAAATGGGCTAAACATTGATGGCCTAAGCAAATGCCTAAAATGGGAAGCCGTGCATAAAAGTGCTTAATCGCCGCAAGCGAAATCCCCGCATCTTCAGGACCTTTAGGCCCAGGAGAAATAACCAAATATTGAGGGTTTAACCGCTCGATAGCATCCATGGTGAGTTCATCATGGGTATAGACCAGCACCTCTTGTCCTAGGTATTGGAAATAATGCACAAGGTTATAAGTAAATGAGTCGTAATTATCAATTAAAAGTAACATATTTTGTTAAACCCATGTAGCCTAGTTGCAAGCAACTGACTCTTAGTTACATTTGTGGGCCTCTTTCTTACAATGAAAACTCTTCCCCCAAATACACCGCCCGAACCTGCTGATTTGCCAAAATAGCCTCAGGTGTACCCTCGCAAAGAATCCGTCCTTGATTCACAATATAAGCTCGTTCACAAATATCCAATGTTTCACGCACATTATGATCTGTAATTAAAACCCCAATCTTTTTATCACATAAGTGCATAATAATTTTTTTAATATCAATAACTGAAATAGGATCCACACCGGCAAAAGGCTCATCCAGTAAAATGAAAGCAGGCTCAATGGCTAATGAGCGAGCGATCTCGACGCGGCGGCGCTCTCCTCCTGACAAGCTCATACCTAAATTTTCTCGTAAATGCGAAATATGAAATTCATTCAGCAATAGCTCAAGCTGCTCGAGACGTGCTTTATTATCTAAATCATGGCGTAATTGCAAAATAGATAAAATATTATCGCTGACCGTCATTTTTCGAAAAACAGACGCTTCCTGGGGAAGGTAGCCGATGCCGCGCCGCGCTCGTTGATGCATAGCTGTTTTGGTAATGTCTTCATTATTAAGAAAAATTTGCCCCTCGTCACACGATTGTAAACCGACGATCATATAAAAGCAGGTTGTTTTTCCTGCACCATTAGGTCCTAATAGGCCAACGCACTCACCTCGTTTGATACGGATACTCACGTCATTGACTACGGTACGTGCCTTAAAGGATTTTTTTAAATGAAGGGCTATTAATTCACTCATGCCGCTTTCCTAGGATGAATAACAATCATGGTACGTGTTTTTTGCTTATCGTGTTCTGAAATGACAAGCTGCTTTTCGGTATCATAACTGATTTTAGGAGCAGAAAACGAATCGTTACCTTGCTCTACGCGGGCGTGGCCAATTAATTCGATGAGATGACGCTTAGGATAGTAGCAAATAGTATCAGCATAGGCGTGGACTAGGGGCTTATCCAAGGCCATTGCCGTCCAATAATGCGCTTGGCTCTCTTTATTGCCTTTGATAATGGCTTTAATCAGTTCATTTTTATCATCCCCCTCGGTAACGGCTTCGGCTGCGCGAAGATGGGTAGTGCCTTGATTAAGCTGCACATGACCGATATAAACTCCCCGATGATGGTATTGATCAAGATCCGCTGAATCTGCGCTGACTTCTACCGTTTGTAGGCGATCCTCTTTTAAGGCAAAGCAAAGATTAAGAGTGCAACAAAGAAAAAGAAATAAACTCCATTTAACCGTGGTTAGGGACATATTTGCCTCTTGCCTGGCTTAATAGCTTAACATGTTTTTCGGCAAGGTTAGCTTCCATGCCTTTTGCATTGACTATATTACCAGCTTGTTTAAAGGTGACATCGGATTGAGTGGTTGCAAATTTCTCTTTAGGGAAATAGGTCATGCTCTCTGTCAATAAGGTGCTTTCGGCATTAGCCTCTTTTTTCTGCTGAATTTTAACCTTTTTATTGAATGTAATTTGTTCTCCACCATGAATAGCCGTCGCTTCTTCTGCTTGGATTTCAAAGCTTGGTTGGTTATCTTGAGTGACAATGATATAGGGCTTTTTAAGCCAATGCGTATTATTTTCAGGGATATGATGCATCAAAGGAGTTTTTAAAGAATTGGCTAATCGGCCTTCTTTATCGTATTGATATACCGTTAAGTGCTGAATCGTCATATCCGTGGTGGTATAAAGTGTTTTAGCATCTAATTTGATTTTAGGTGACGATGAGCTGGCAAAGTACCAGCCCGAACAAGCTAAACTGATGAGCAAAATAAATAACCATGTGGCTTGCCTAGCTGCGATCATGATGCCAGGTACCGTTCAAGTGCTTCATCATGCTTCTCTTGTGCATTTAAAATGAGATCACACAATTCGCGAACGGCGCCGCGTCCACCTTCAGCTTGAGTATGCCAATGGGCAAATTCTTTTACTTCTGGCACGGCATTGGCAACGGCAACACCTAGACAAACTTGACGGATAATCGCGAGATCAGGCAAGTCATCTCCGATGTAAGCGATCGTGTCGTTGGTTAATTTCAATTCGGTTTTAATTTTCTCAAAAGCGGCGCGTTTATCCACTTGACCCTTGAAATAATGGCGAACGCCTAACTGCTGCATACGGTGATCAATGACGGCGTTGCGAGACGTGGTGATAATCACGACATGGATGCCCGCAGCCATAAGCAGTTTTAAGCCCATTCCATCTTGAATATGAAATGCTTTTTGCTCGTTACCATGGTTATCAATATAAAGAAGGCCATCGGTTAAAACGCCGTCAACATCACAAATCAGACATGTAATTTTTTTTGCTTTTTCTAAAATTTCTTTCATCATCATCTCGGTTAAAAAACACCTGCACGCAGCAGATCATGTAAGTGGACTACAGCCAAGGGTCGCTTATGTTCATCCAAAACGACTAAGGATGTAATACTGTATTTTTGCATTAAAGCCAACGCTTCGGCAGCTAAAGTACCGGGGGTTATCGTGCGGCAATTGCGAGTCATCACCTCTTTTAAAGGGGTGACATTGATATCATATTGTTGGGTTAAGGTACGGCGGATATCGCCATCGGTATAGACCCCAACCAACAATCCTTGCGCGTCAACGATACACGTCATGCCTAATTTTTTAGCGGTCACTTCGATTAAAGCATGACGAATGCTAACATCCTCATGGACAATCGGAATAGCTTCATGCGCGTGCCATACGTCATCAACAAGTAGTAAAAGACGTTTTCCCAGCGCCCCACCAGGGTGCGACAAGGCGAAATCTTGTGCACTAAAGCCGCGTGCTTGTAGAAGGGCAATGGCTAAAGCATCTCCCATCACTAATGCTACCGTCGTACTTGTCGTAGGTGCAAGCCCTAAAGGACAGGCTTCCTGATGAATACTCACATCAAGATTAACCGTTGCTGCTTTAGCTAAGCTAGATTCTTGTTTACCAGTTAAAGTAATCAATGGAACTTCAAGGCGCTTTAATAAGGGTAGCAGGGTAAGAATTTCTTGGGTATTACCAGAATTAGAAATGGCAATAACCGTATCTTGTCGTGTAATCATACCTAGATCACCATGTATGGCTTCACCAGGATGCATGAAAAAAGAAGGAGTACCGGTACTGGATAAAGTGGCCGCTATTTTTTTCCCAATATGTCCCGATTTGCCCATACCCGTGACCACTACCCGCCCCTTACATGCAAGCAATAATTCGCAAGCTTTCTCAAAGCGCTCGTCGATACGGTGGGTTAACTCAAACACCGCTTGCGCTTCGGTTTCAATAACCGCAAGACCTAAGGTACAAAAATTCATACGTTTAATTTCATTATTTAAAAGTGAATAATTTTATCACAGTAACGCGTGCTCACCAAGGGAGTGAGCAACAAGAGTAAAGATAGTATCCACGCTATATCGGGAGCACAATTGTGTTTGAATTTGCGCCGATCCGTCGGTTATGGGCTACGTGAGTGCTAGATACTACCGAGGTTATTTATCAGGTACAAAAGCAACACAAGTCATTTCAAGACGGTATCCACTTTTAGCTTGTACTGCAGAGCGCGCAGGATAGATGCCGCTAGGAAAACGTTTTTTATATTCCGTATTCATTTCTGCCCAATCATTTAAATCATTCAAATAGACCTCCACTCGAACTACATTTTCCCAAGACGTGCCTGCTGCTTTTAAAATGGCTTCAATATTGTTCATGGTTTGATTGGTGGCTTCTTTTATAGTTTGATCCAAGCGTTTTCCGGTTTTAGGGTCGTCTTCACTTTCACCAGAAACGAGTAACAGTTTGCCTTTGCTTAGATCAACAACTAACCCTTGGGAGTAAGGTCCAGTGACTTTAGGTGCATCGGGGGTTTCTATTTGTTGAATCGCGGTTGATGGTTGGGCAAGGGCTGTAGCATTTAGAATAAAAAATGCTAGTAAAAAAATTAGCTTATAAGGGTTCATTTTTTCTCCTGTTAAAATATAAATATAATGCGATGCTCAACTTTTCACGGGACTATACGGGCCCTGAGGGATCGTCACTTTTTAAGCGGTAGCCTGGTTGCTTGCAACCAGGAAAGCATGCCACCACTCTTCATTTTGCAGTTGGACATGACTAAAATTGGAAATACTCACACCAAAACGCTACAATGATTAAATTAACCCTGGAAGCATCATACTATGCGTGATCATTTGGTGGAAATCACCAACCTAACATTCTCTCGCGAGGAGCGCATTATTTTTAATAATGTGAATATTAACGTTCAGCGCGGAAAAATAACGGCGATTATGGGGCCAAGCGGGAGTGGTAAAACAACATTATTGCGCCTCATAGGTGCATTACTTGCGCCAAAATCAGGTCAAATTATAGTTGATGGCAGTGATATCCATCGCTTATCTCGAAAAGAATTGTATAAAGCTCGCCGTAAGATGGGGTTGTTATTCCAAAACAGTGCGCTATTCACCCATTTATCGGTATTTGAAAATGTCATTTTCCCTTTGGCCGAGCACACTAATTTAAATAGTGCCATGTTACGTGATATTGCCTTGATGAAACTAGAAGCCGTAGGTTTGCGGGGTGCTGCGCATTTAATGCCTGCTGAATTATCGGGCGGGATGGCAAGGCGTGTCGCATTAGCAAGAACTATAGCACTGGATCCCGAGTTAATGATGTATGATGAGCCGTTTACTGGCCAGGATCCCATTTCAATGGGGGTTTTGGTGCGTTTAATTAAACGGCTTAATCAATTATTAAAAACAACCACGATCATTGTTTCTCATGATGTAGAGGAAACTTGCTCTATTGCAGATTATGTTTACTTAATTGCTGGGGGCAAAATTATAGGAGAAGGGACGCCAGTGGAGTTGAAGCAGTCAAAAGAACCTCATGTGAGGCAATTTATGCACGGAGAAGCCGATGGGGCAGTGCCTTTTCATTATCCCGCTCGTCCTTATACGGAGGAGCTATTAGATGCTTAACATGATTGCACGACTTGGTCAGCGTAGTTTAAGTAGCATGCAAACCTTAGGAAGTTCTGGGCGTTTTTTATTGCGTGTACTTTTCCGAAAACCGGATGCTTTTCGTCTTTGGCCTGCTTTTATTGATCAACTGTATTTTGTTGGGGTGCTTTCTTGCCTTATCATTGTTGTTTCAGCGTTATTTATTGGTATGGTGGTAGGTTTACAAGGGTATAATACCCTAGAGAAATTTGGTGCAAGCAGCCAGCTTGGGCAATTACTGGCTTTAAGTGTTGCGCGTGAGCTTGGGCCTGTCATTAGCGCGTTACTTTTTGCAGGACGTGCAGGGTCGGCATTGACGGCAGAAATTGGCCTTATGAAAGCTACAGAGCAATTAGCTAGTATGGATATGATGGGCGTTGATCCACTGGGCCGTATTATCTATCCTCGCTTTTTAGCAGGTATTATAGCGTTGCCTTTATTGTCGTTAATATTTGCGGCAGTTGCTATCTATGGAGGGTATTTTATTGGGGTTGATTGGTTAGGCGTTGATGCGGGTAGTTTTTGGTCTAATATGCAAGCCTCGGTTAATTTTCGTATCGATGTGTTAAGTGGCATTATTAAGAGTATTGTTTTTGCTTTTGTAGTGGTTTGGATAGCTGTATTTGAAGGTTTTACATGCGTCCCCACAGCGGAAGGAATTAGTCAAGCAACAACGCGGACTGTAGTGTATTCATCGCTGGCAGTATTGGGGTTTGATTTTCTATTGACTGCAATGATGATTGGAGGTTGGTGATGAATAAGCAGCGTTATATTGATATTAGTGTGGGTCTTTTCATGCTGCTCGGCTTGCTGGCATTATCTGTTATGGTGATGAAAGTGAGCGGCATTAGTGACTTAGGGGCGACCAAAGGCTATACGGTGACCGCCAATTTTACGGATATTGGAGGGTTAAAGGTAAGAGCTCCGGTGACTGTGGCTGGGGTGAAAATTGGTGAAGTGACTCGGATTGAATTACAGCCAGAACAATTAAATGCCAAAGTCACTATGTTGTTAAACAAGGATAAACCCATTCCTTACGAGGATGCTTCTGCCCGTATCTTAACGGAGGGATTATTAGGTTCGAATTATATTAGTATCGTGCCAGGATTTGACGATGATGAAGAGAATAAAGAGCATCCTTACTTACGCGCGGGCGATGTCATTGCTAAAACGCAAGAAGCCGTTATTCTTGAAAATCTAATCGGCCAGCTTTTATTTAACGTTAATAAAAAATAGGTGAGTCATGAAAAGAATACATCATTTTTTTAAATTCGTAGTAGTTATCTTTGCATTCATCCAAGTACAATTGGCTGCTGCTCAATCATCGCCTGTTCCGATGCTTGAGGATACGTCTTCCCAGATTCTTGCTACCTTAAAGAAAAATAAAGGGCAATTAAAAAAGAATCATCAAATCATTTATCAAGCCGTGCAACAATATCTTTTACCCCATGTTGATGTAAAAGGTATGTCTCGTTCTGTTTTAGGCCGGCAAGCATGGAATAATGCTTCACCCGCTGAAAAGGAAGCGTTTAGCAAAGCATTTACCCAATTAGTGATTCGTACCTATGCCAGTCCTTTAGCAGAATACACGGATGAAACGGTAAAATTTCTACCGATGCGGGGCTCGTTAGAGGGGCGATTTACCCGAGTAAATAGTGTGATTATCCGCTCAAATGGCCAAAATATTCCATTAAGTTATAGTTTGGTTGCTAAAAATGATGGATGGAAGATTTATGATTTAAGTGTGGAAGGTGTTAGTTTATTACAAAGCTTCCGTTCACAATTTGGCCAAATCTTGCAAAATGCTTCAATGAAAGATTTAATTGCCCAAATGCATAAAAACAGCCAAAAGGCGGGTTAATCGTGAGTGAGCAAGTATTTAAACCAGCGTCTGAGCTGACATTTAATACCGTTCAAGCCGATAATCAGCGGTTGTTGAAACTATTAAAGGATCATAAAACCACGAGTATCCGTTTAGCATTAGATGAAGTAAAACAATGCGATAGTGCGGGATTGGCTTTATTAATTGAAGCAAAACGATTGTGTAAACAGCACCAAAAGCCGTTAACTATTGTAGGCATGTCAAAAAATATTGCTGCTTTAGCCGAATTTTGTGGTGTAGAAGCTATACTGGAATAATAATGTTAAGTAATGAAGAAATAGAACAACGCCTTACAACAATAGATGGTGTAGAGCACGTCCAAGTAAAAGGAGATGGTTATCATTATCAGTTAACTATCGTCTCGGATGTGTTTCTCGGCAAACCAAAAGTAGCAAGGCAGCAATGGGTTTATGCACAATTGAAAGATTATATTACCACGGGCCGTTTACATGCATTAAGCATAGAGACCTGGACCAAGCGTGAATGGGAGACGCAGCATGGATAAATTCATTATCAATGGCGGCAAGCCATTACAAGGGGAAGTCTTAATTTCAGGTGCAAAAAACTCGGCCTTGCCGATCCTCGCTGCTAGCTTATTAGCTAATGATAATGTGACGCTTTCCAATGTACCCAATCTAAGGGATGTAAATACGATGCTTGAGCTCCTAAAACAATTAGGCGCCCAAGTGACCATTGATGAAAAACGCCACATTCAAATCAATGGCGGAAGCATCAATCAAATGGTAGCTCCTTATGAGTTAGTTAAAACCATGCGTGCTTCTATTTTGGTATTAGGGCCTTTACTAGCGCGTTTTGGTCAAGCGGATGTCTCTTTGCCTGGTGGCTGTGCGATTGGTTCTCGCCCCGTGGATTTGCATTTAAAAGCGTTAAAAGCCATGGGTGCGGACATCGTTGTTAAAAATGGTTATATCAAAGCAGCTTCTAAGCAAGGCCGTTTGCAAGGAAAAACCTTGGTATTTGATACGGTAACAGTAACAGGTACCGAAAATATATTGATGGCAGCTGTGCTTGCTGAAGGAAAAACCTTGATTAAAAATGCCGCCCGCGAGCCTGAAGTGGTGGATTTAGCCCATTTCTTAATCCAAATGGGGGCAAATATTAAGGGTGCGGGTACGCATACCATTGAAGTGGAAGGTGTTGAATCGCTTACTGGCGGCTCTTACTCCGTCATGCCTGATCGAATCGAAGCGGGGACTTATCTTACTGCGGGTGCTTTAACGCGTGGCCAGGTCACCGTAAAGCAGGTAAAACCTGATAATTTATTATCAATGCTTTGTAAGTTTGAAGAAGCAGGCGCTACGCTAACTCTAGGAGAAGACTGGGTAACCTTGGATATGCATGGTGCTCGTCCTGAAGCAGTTAATATTTCCACGGCACCGTATCCAGCATTTCCCACTGATATGCAGGCACAATTTATGGCAATGAATTCGATTGCTAACGGCTCATCGTCGGTTATCGAAACTATTTTTGAAAATCGCTTCATGCATGTGCAAGAATTACAGCGCATGGGCGCGCAAATTCGTCTCAATGGCAATACTGCGATGATTACCGGTGTTGAAAAATTAGCAGGGGCACCGGTAATGGCAACGGATCTTCGCGCTTCCGCAAGCCTCATTTTAGCAGGGCTTGCAGCCGAGGGTACAACCACGGTCGAACGGATCTACCACGTGGATCGCGGTTATGAATGTGTGGAAGAAAAGTTGTCTAAATTAGGTGCGGATATTAAGCGGTGTTCGTCAAAAGAATGAACGCTTGCACCCGTGATGAATTGACCGCTTATTTGCATGATTATCTAGCGTGTGGGGGATTTAGCGACTATGCCCCTAATGGCTTGCAAATAGAAGGCCGCTCGACTATTAAGAAGCTCTGTACAGCAGTGACTGCTTCTGAAAACGTCATACGCGAAGCTGCTGCAAAAGGCGCCGATGCGCTACTCGTCCACCATGGCTATTTTTGGCGGGGTGAAGAGCTAGTTATGACCAGTATGAAACGCCGCCGTATCGGGCAATTGCTTGCTCATGATATCAATTTATATGCGTATCATTTACCTTTAGATTGTCATCCGACCATTGGCAATAATGCGTGTCTTGGCACTTTACTAGAAGCTCAGTCCATAGAAAAGCATCGTATTGGCAATGTGGATAATCTCTTATGGTCCGGAGAGCTCGCTACAGCACTTAAACCTGCGCAATTGTCGGAGCATATTACGCAAAAATTAAAACGACCTCCCTTTCATGTTTCAGGTAGCCAAGCTAAGACGATTAAACGAATCGCCTGGTGCACAGGAGCGGCACAAGATTATATCGAAGACGCCCACCGATTAGGCGTAGATGCTTATTTAAGCGGCGAAATTTCTGAACGAACCTATTACCAAGCACAAGAATTAGGAATCGATTATTTTGCCTGCGGACATCACGCAACCGAGCGCTATGGCATTCAGGCACTAGGAAATCACCTTAGTCAATGCTTTAAGTTAACGCATGAATTTATAGATAGTGATAATCCGATATAATTTAAAAATTAAGCAGTCATCAATCAAAATCAGCAATCATGCCTTAAGCGGCGTGGTTGACGAGGCATTTAACTTTAAGTTGGTTACGGCTTTTTTTGCAAGCCATAAATCATATTTCGTATGTTTGATTCCATTTTCGGGAATCAAGCCGATCAGAAATATCATTTTGGTGGATATTTATTTATTAATTAAGCTCGATTTAATGTTTTCTATCATCACCTGAGTTGTGGTAGGTACCTGAAAAAACCGGCTGAAAAAATTGCTAGAACGTCTTGTGTATAATTGATGCTTGTATCGACTTTCATTCGTTGTAATTAGGGTTAAAAGTTTTTCTGCATTAAGATTATTTTCTCCAGCTATTTCTTTGTATAGTTGCTTTAATGCATTAAATTTATCACGAGTCTTAGGATCTTTGGGATTAAATTTAGGGATTTGTTCGAGTCGGGCATATAGTTTTTCTAATACATTATTTTGGCTTTGGGTTTTATTAGGATATGCCTTGGGCGGCAAGGGGAGGATGTAGAAATTTTGTTGGTCTGGGTGACGACCGTCGTATAATGTGGTTTGATAAGGAGGGCCTATAAAAAAATAACGAGAAATAGTAGTTCGTACTTTTAAAATACCTTCCATAATATCCAGGGCTGTTGTTCGACAGTTATCGTTCGCAGTGATCCTTTGCACTCTTTGAGACATACTAGTAGCTAGCACTGAAGGAGTTGTTGTATCCCCCTTAAAGGCCTCAGCAAGATTTTGATAAGTAAAGGTAACTTTATCATCTTTAATAGAAGGTATATAACAACATATTCGATTATGCTCTACTGCTGTTTTAATTTTTTCATTTGTAAGTTGTGCTTTTTCCAGCGTGTAAAATAACTGTAAAAATTCTTGTACCTGTTGGAGGTTAATCGTGTAAGCTTGATAATTGATTTCCCTTTGGTGGCCTGGATTGCGAAAAAGTCCTTCATCCTTTAATCTCGATAAAGTTCCTTGACCTATATTTTTTATTGCTAGCATGAATTCATTGGGGGTGGCTGAATCAATATCATTCGTTTTTCCTACTCTGGCAATCAATTGAGGAGAACCATCATCCCGGATAACGCCCAGCATTATAAAACTGTGTATACCCGCTTGACCCAAGGCAAGGAAAAATTCATTGTTAGCATTGACTTCAAAATTAAGCATACTTTGTTAAACATAAATTATTCATACCACATTGTAACAATTTTTGTTCAATTTGTAAAATAAAATGCAATTTTTACAACGATATTCTCATAATATGAAAAAATTAGACAACAAGACGTCTTTGCGAGCGCCCTAGCCCCTCTGGAGTAAACATCGGAAAAGACGCCCGTCATCCAGAGCGAAGTGAAGGATCTCCTGATACTCGGGAGATGTCTCGCTGTGCTCGACATGACGTACGTCTTTGGGAGCGTAGCGAAGCAGATCAATTTATGTATGAATATTTGTACAATTGCTTCGCTGCGCTCATAAAGCCACCAGCGCTGCAGGCTGCTGGGAAGTATAGATAGCATCAGACGGGCCTTCAGTTGCACTTTTGAAAAGACCAAGCCTATCGTAAGGCCGTAAGTGTCTGTCATGCTTAACCCCACTCCAGTTTTCACAATGTGGATAAGGGTTAAAAATATCGTTTCTATAATGTTGAGACAGGTTGAATTCATTGTACAGCCATCTAGCAGCAAATGCTAAACCAAGGCCCAGTACTAGGCAGGTCGCGCTAACAGATAATGCGATGATTACAGGCGGTGATAAGCCCACGGAAGCTGCGGCAATTCCTGCGACGATAAGAGCTGTCATACTCAAAGCACTAAACGAGTTATTACCGAAACGCAGTAGCTCTATATTTCCTGGGTCGCGAACAAAGCGACTATTGCATAGATGCTCGAAAATTCTAAATAAGAAAGCCGGGGGAAGTGGCTCAGGATGCTTTAAATCATAAGCCAATCGAAATGCAAGGCGTTGCTCAAATCCAGGAGAGCGAGGCATAGCCCAGTCAATAGCAACTAGTGAACGTAAACGAAGATATTCAGCGTTGTCAGGGTGCGCTGCACTCAGTCGACGCGCGAATAGATGCAGGTACTTTTCTTGATAAGCAGCTGACAACGCGGTATGTCCTGGGAATTCGCGCGCAAGATCTTTTCGTACAATGCCAATAATTTCAGTTATTTTTTGTTGCTCTTCTTCTTGGCGCAGTAGTGGTTCAATTTTTTTTAAAAATTGTATATGGCGTTCACAGGCTCTGAATGTTTCATTAATCAGTTCAATTTTTACTGGCGGACAACCATCTAATGAAGCAAATTTTGCTTTTTCTTGATTAAACCTATTTTCAAATTCCTCTAAAGTAATCCAAACTCCTTTTTCATAGAATTTTCGACCCAAGTTTCTACGCATTTTAGACTCAGTTTTTTGAGTATGAAGCAGGGCCACCGTATCAATGCTTGTTAACCGCGGTAACCATATACCTAAAGAGGCCTCACCAGATTGTGAGGCAATTAGGTGGTAAGGAGATGATTCTAAAGGTACCTGCAATAAATGGCTATCGTGGCCATCAGATTTGCGTAGATCAATTCCATGTTCTTCATGCGCTTCATGAATGGCTGTTGCTAAAGGATTTTCGAGATAGACTTGAAAACCATTTGTAGTTAAACATGTAAGAATTTCTTGAAAAGCAGTTTCTCTGAATGATTGTCCAGTGAATGAATGTAAAAAAGTAAATTCATCGCCTAAAGCAGGTAGTGGTTTCCCTAACTCCAACACCAAACGCTGCTTATCTTTTATTACAATAATATCTTGAGTGCCTGCAGCAGGTGCAAAAGTAATGGGTTCAACCCGATTAGATTCAATACACCCCCACTTAATTTGACCGCTCGGTGTTATGTAATAAGGTAAAATACCAAAGCGATTACGAGGGAAAACGTACTGACCGTCAGCCGTTTTTTTTAATGGAATAAGTGGATAACCGGTTATATCTATTACTTCAGAAACGAGGGGCATTTTAATACTCCGTTCCAGCCTTGAGGTCTCGCCACTTTTTGTTAAACAATGTAGCCTGGTTGCTTGCAACCAGGGACTTTAAATATTGATGCAAATTATGGCATGCTTTCTTGGTTGCAAGCAACCAGGCTACCGTTTAAAAAGTGACGATACCTCAAGGCCTGCTCCGGACTTTCTATTCACTCAGCCTGCTGTTATATTAATTAGCTTAATGTTATTTGTTTTGAGTCTTTTATGCCCTTTGAAAAAATGTATCATTTACTGCGAGTATCGCAATGGACTAAATCCATATTTGTACTTCTTGGCGTTATTTATACCACTATGCCAGGCTATTGGTTTAAAGCGTTTGTTGCCGCAATCGCATTTTGCCTCATTGCCAGCGCTGTTTATATTTACAATGATTTGCAAGATATTGAAGAAGATAAAAACCATCCGCAAAAAGCAAATCGGCTTTTAGCGAGTGAAAAAATTTCAGTTTCTTTTGCATTAGGGATGCTGCTTATTTGTTTATTTTTAGGCTTATTATTAAGCGCTGCTCTTTCTCTAAAGCTAACATGGATTCTTGTTGGATATTTATTTATTAATTTTCTTTATAACCATTGGTTAAGAGAGATCCCTTTTCTGGATGTGCTTTGTATAGCAAGTGGTTTCATGCTGCGGGTATTGGCAGGGACGATAGGAATCGGTTTGCCGATTACCTGGTGGCTAACGGTGATAGCGACTTTATTAAGCCTTTTTATTGCGTTGTGCAAACGTCGGTTAGAAATTCAACTAAACTGTAGTCATCGTCCAGTACTTAAAAAATATGATTTAAATAGCTTGAACATGCTCATTGCAAGTACCGCAACCAGTTGTTTTATTAGTTATTTTTTATATACGGTGTATGCTCGTGAGCAATCCTTCTACTTTTTACTCACCTTACCTTTTTGTGCCTTAGGTTTATGGCGATTTGCTAGTCTTAAAGCAAATGATGATAATGATGATCCATTCTCATTATTTCTTGCAGATACCTTATCGCGGATTAATTTATTATGTTTTGCGGTGCTGACGATCATGGCATTGTCGCAATAGGTTATTTAGTTAGCGTCAAATTTCTAAGTGCTTCACTTAAGTTCATTTATACTAATCCTGGGCCAGATTTGTCAATGCCAGGGGCAGGTAGATGCCCAAGCTCTTTCTGTAAATTGGTCAATAATACTTTTAAAGAGTCTTGGTGAGTGGGCTGATTTTTACGAGCTCGGGAGGGGAATTTGTTGATTCCTTCTGCGATATAGCTATTTAATGCTTGATGGGTTGTATGAGAAGGGTTCTCTTGATAATCGAGAGCTTTTTGGTGCAGGTTTTGCAGGTATTCTGTTCTTACCTTCTGAGCTGATTGTAGGCCGAAGCAACCAAAGACGAGAG
>JAGVKL010000009.1 GCA_020050595.1 Legionellales bacterium | reverse complement strand
TTTCGTTAAATAGAGCTTGCTATTCGCCTCAATCAAGCGTGTATTTTGCCTCAATTTCTTACTTTTTCGCTCCTGGCGAAACGTTAGGGTCGTTGCCTAGTAGATGTTCTAATCCATAGTAGAGTGTATTAAGCTTACCCACCTTTTGGCAAGAAAGAATAACACCCGGCATAAAACAAGAGCGATCAATACTGTTATGAGTAATAGTTAATGTCTCTCCTGTATTGCCAAAAATAACTTGCTGGCTGGCTAAAAATCCGGGTAGGCGTAAGGAGTGGATATTGATTTCTTGATGCCTACCACCTCGTACGCCTGGGAGTATTTCTTTTAACGCTAATGCATTTTTTTTACCCTGTCTAGCCGCGCCAATCATCTCGGCCGTCTTCATCGCAGTGCCTGATGGGGCATCCAATTTTTGTTGGTGGTGGGCTTCAACAATTTCAACTTCAGGTAAGAAAAAAGCGGCAGCCTCTGCAAAACGCATCATAAGTACAGCGCCAATGGAAAAATTAGGAACGATGATACCGCCTAATTTTTTTTCTTGGCACTTCTCTTGTAGGGTTTTTATTTGATTAGGTAGCAAACCGGAAGCACCAATTACCGGATGTGCATTACTCTCAATGATGGCTAAACTATTTTTATAAACACAGTCAGCTCGGGTGAGCTCAACCACAACTTGAGCTTTTGTTGCGCTAATAACGTCTGGTAAATGATCGTCCCGGCCTAAGCCTGCGACTAGCTCTAAGTCAGGATGCTTGCTAATGGTTTCACAGGCTAGACTTCCCATTTTGCCTTTGGCCCCATTTACAATAACTCTTATTTTCATTACACCTCCATGGTGTGCTTATGCTTGCGGATTTAAATTTTGTGATGGTGGCGGCGGTGGTTTTTTGCCTTTTCCGTGTACAATTTTCCAGGCCCAAATACTAGCAGGAGGCCACCCAATAGCCGTTGCTTGTAAAATTAAGGCAAGAAAGGCGCCGCCCGGGTTATCCTCAATCAGTAAAATGACCCAAGGAAAGAATATCGCCAGGAATGACATAAAAAATCGTTTCATAATAAAATCCTTTTTGTTATTTAACGTTAGGAGCCTTGCCTAATTATATATCTTATAATCCTAAAAAAAGCAGTAGCCTTCTATTACCACTGCCTGCCGCACTGATTTTGCAAGAGTTTATCTCATTTTTTGTCCGCTACGAAAGATTTTCATTTAAACCTACTTGCAAAGCAACAATAAACGCTGTACATTGCATGGTCATTTTAGGATATGGTTTCGCTAGTTCAAACACCTTCAAGGAATATCATGAGAAAGCAAGAATTGCATCCGCGAACGGCGGTTATTAATAAAAAGCAAAAAAATCAAGCAAAGATTGCTCGAAATAAGGCCCTACATTGGTTAGCTGCCAAATTCCCTGCTGCCTTTGATACCACACTTCGTATTCGCCCTTTAAAATTAGGTATTATGGACGATATCTTATCCTACGCAGAAGAAGCAGCTTTAGTCGGTATTTCTAAAAGTAAATTAAGACAGGCCATCGTTGTTTTTACTCGCCGTATTGATTATTTAACCTGCCTTAAAGCTCGAGAAATGCGCGTTGATTTACAGGGGAATCCTGTAGAAGAAGTTACGGAAGATGAGGCCATGCGGGCCGCAGCAAAAATTAAAAAGCGCGTGGAAAAGACTGTAAAAAATGCACGAAAAAATGTAGAGCGAGCTCCTAATCATTCGTACTCGCCAGCTGCCAAGGATATGACGGTCAGGGAGCAGCCAATGCCTTATTACGCGGAACATCCTCAAGTATTTAGCGGGCAATATACTCCTCCTGCCAGGCCAGCGCCAGTTATTAAACATAAATCAACGCGAGCCTATGACCCCGATGCGGTTGCTCGATTAAAAGAAAAACTGGGCCTATCGCGCAAACAAGAAGCGCCTCAAGAAGAGACAAGTTAGCACATTTATTCGCCACACTTAGCTTCGGTTTCGATATTCGTCCGGTAGAGATATACCCAAGAAACTTCAAAAATAGCATTTTGAAGTTTTTTGGGTATATCTGTCCGAAAAGTCATGTCGTAAGCGTTCACGGGAGATGTTGAATCTTGGAGAAATGGCACCAAGAGCAAGGCTGATGCCATAGAGGTGGGTAGGCGTTAGGCGCGTTCTTCTAAAATGGCAACGGCAGGTAGCCTTTTGCCTTCCAAATACTCTAGAAAGGCGCCGCCGCCTGTAGAAATATAGGATATTTGATCAGTAAGATCGTAAAGATCAATCGCTGCTAAAGTATCTCCCCCGCCAGCGATGGTAAAGGCATCACTATTGGCAATAGCAATGGCTACAGCGCGAGTGCCATAGGAGAATTGTGGGAATTCAAATACACCCACAGGGCCGTTCCAAATAATGGTTTTGGCATCGTCTAATAAGTCTATATAACGAGATGTTGTTTCAGGGCCAATATCAAGAATCATATCGTCTTCTGCTACATTGCTTAAAGATTTGTTGAAGGCAGGACAGTTTTCGCTAAAGCATTTACCTACGACCACATCGGAGGGTAGTGGAATTTGGCAACCTGATTTTTCCGCTAGTGCTAATATAGTACGAGCTTCTTCTAGTAAATTTTCCTCATAAAGCGAGCTGCCAATTTCATGGCCTTGTGCTTTTAAAAACGTATTAGCAATACCGCCGCCTGGGATTAGTACGTTAACCATAGTTACCAGCTGCTTTAATAAGGACAATTTAGAGGAAACTTTAGCGCCCCCGACGACAGCAACAATAGGCTTTTTAGGATTTTTAAGTACTTTTTGCAAGGCCTCTAATTCGCGAACCAATAAAGGGCCTGCAACTGCGATAGGAGCATATTTAGCCACACCACAGGTTGAGGCATGCGCTCGGTGGGCGGTGCCAAATGCATCCATAACAAAAATATCGCATAAGGCGGCAAGTTTTTTAGCCAAGGCGGTGTCATTGCTTTTTTCGCCGGTATTAAAACGAACGTTTTCACAAATAACTAATTCACCTGGTTTCACATCGACGCCATCCAAGTAATGCTTAACAAAACGCACCGGGTAATTTAAATTTTTGGCTAAGTAATCGGCAACAGGCTCAAGCGTAAAGCGCTCATCCTCTTTTCCCTCTTCAGGCCGTCCTAAGTGAGATAAGACAATAACGGCAGCTTTTTCAGCTAACGCTGCTTTTAACGTAGGTAGTGCAGCTTGCAAACGTTGATCACTGGTAATAATGCCATCCATGATGGGCACATTTAAATCCTCGCGGATTAAAACCCGTTTATGGTGCAGATCAACATCGCTCATTTTTATAAGGTTCATTGCCTTCCTCTACAGGTTTATCATGTGATATGCCGTATCTAGCATGCGGTTTGAAAATCCCCATTCATTATCATACCAGGCTACTACTTTCACTAAATTTCCCAGCACCTTGGTTTGCGTAGTATCAAAAACCGCAGAAGCAGGGTAGTGATTAAAATCACAAGATACAAGGGGTTCGTCATTAATATGTAATATGTCATTTTGTGCACGGCGCATAATGTCATGGATTTCATGGACGGTTGTGGCTCGTTTGGGCGTAAACGTAAAATCGATAACTGAGACATTTAAGGTAGGCACGCGCATAGCGAATCCATCTAATTTCCCTGCCAACTCGGGTAAAACAAGGCCTACTGCTGAAGCGGCACCTGTTTTGGTAGGGATAATAGATACGGCTGCTGCACGGGCACGGTGTAAATCACTATGGCTGCCATCAAGGAGCATTTGATCCTTGGTGTAGGCATGGACGGTATTCAATAGACCATACTCAATGCCAATAGCTTCATGCAATGGTTTAATGACGGGCGCTAAGCAGTTGGTAGTACAAGACGCATTCGAAACAATTTGATGCCCTGCTTGTAACTCATGATGGTTAACACCAAAAACGATGGTCGCATCACAATTTTTTCCTGGGGCTGAGATTAAAACTTTTTTAGCACCGGCTGTTATATGCTGCATAGCGGCATCTCGCTCGGTAAAGCGGCCCGTGCACTCGAAAACAATATCAATATCAAGCGCTTTCCAAGGCAGATCAAGAGGGTTACGCTCAGCCGTAACCAAAATACGATGGTCATCGATGACCATTTTATCGTCGTCAATACGCACACTATGATTAAAGCGGCCATGAGTAGAGTCATAGCGTGTTAAGTGTGCCGTAGTTTGAATGCCGGAAAGATCATTGATCGCTACAATATTAAAGTCTTGTTGGCGGGTATACTCAAAAATTGAGCGTAAAATGCACCGGCCAATACGCCCATAGCCGTTGATTGCGACACGAATTGCCATACTACATCTCCGAATTACAGTGCTAGGCACTTTATTTAATATCTATCTATTTCTTAACGCTTCAATGGTTTTTTCTACGGTAATACCTACATCTTTGTAAATATCAGCAGCAGGCGCTGAGGCACCAAATCGGTCAAGACCAATAACGGCGCCTTCAAGACCTACAAAGCGGTACCAATAACCGCTTGCTGCTGCTTCTATTGCAATACGTTTCCGTATATGTTTGGGCAGCACTTCTTCTTGATAAGCGCTGTCTTGTGCTAAAAATCGCTCAGCACAGGGCATGGATACAACACGGATTTGAAGGCCTAGATTTTTTGCTTGCTCTTTCGCTGCCATGGCTATTTGAACTTCAGAGCCCGTGGCAATCAAAATAGCATCCGGCTCTTTTTCGCTATCGTGTAAAATATAACCGCCGCGTTTAATGCGTGCTGCTGCGTTATCCGTATGTGCTAATGCGGGTAAATTTTGTCGTGATAACAAAAGACACGAAGGCCCCGTATGATGTTCAATGGCTTGTTGCCATGCGACGGCTGTTTCAGTTAAATCAGCAGGGCGCCAGACGTGCATATTAGGCGTCAGTCTAAGCATGGCTGCATGCTCTACAGGCTGGTGAGTAGGGCCGTCTTCGCCTAAACCGATGGAATCATGAGTATAAACAAAAATAACCCGTTTTCTCATGAGCGCACTTAAACGAACAGCATTGCGCGCATAATCAGCAAATACTAGGAAAGTGCCGCCGTAGGGAATAATACCGCCATGCAACGCTAAGCCATTCATGATGGCTGACATGCCAAATTCGCGAACGCCGTAATAAATATAATTTCCTTTGAAGTGATCATGAGAAATGGTTTTACTGCCAGACCAATTAGTATTGTTAGAACCCGTTAAATCAGCAGACCCTCCTAGGAGCTCGGGTAAAAGAGCAGCATAGTAGTCTAAACATTGTTGGGATGCTTTGCGGGTGGCAACTGGTTTTACTTGCTGTTTACATTGCTCAATGAATTCGCTGCTTTTAGCGGACCAGTGATCGGGTAAATCGCCGTTGATGCGGCGTAAGAACTCAAAGTATTCATGCGGGTATTGCTTCTGATAATCATGGCAAAGCGCCAACCATTGGTCTTCTTCATGTTGGCCTTGCTCGACATGATTCCAGGCTGCGTAGATATGTTCGGGAATAACAAAAGGGGCATGAGGCCAATTAAACCGCTTGCGGATATTTGCAATATCTTCCTGTCCTAGTGGGGCACCATGGACTTTTTCACTGCCTGCTTGAGCAGAGCCATAGCCGATGATAGTTTTACAAATAATAAGCGATGGCTTGTTCGTTTCCTGGCGTGCAGCAATGATTGCGTTTTCAATCGCTTTAGGGTCATGGCCATCTATCTGCTCAATAACATGCCAATGGTAAGCTCGAAAACGCATGGCTGTGTCATCGGTAAACCATTGCTCTACTTTACCATCAATGGAAATACCATTGTCATCATAAAAAACAATCAGTTTACCTAGGCCTAAAGTTCCCGCTAAAGAACAAGCTTCGTGCGAGATCCCCTCCATGAGGCAGCCGTCGCCAACAAAGGCATAGGTATAATGATTTACAAGACTAGCAATCGAATTATTAGAGCCTTCTACTGTATCGGCGAATGGCTTTGCCGATACAGTACTCGAATCTTCATGTGCTGACATGTATGTGGCAGTTCTATGTGCCGCTTCTCCTCGCCCTTCGCTCGCTGGAGCGAATTTTGAAAGGGGTCTATTAAATTCAGCAGCTAATACCTTTTCAGCAATAGCCATCCCCACCGCATTAGCAAGCCCTTGACCTAGGGGACCTGTGGTTGTTTCTACGCCTGGTGTATCAGTGATTTCTGGGTGCCCTGGTGTTTTAGAGTGTAGCTGGCGAAAATTTTTTAATTCATCGATGGATAATTTATAACCGGTTAAATGCAAGAGCGAATAGAGCAGCATGGACCCGTGGCCATTGGATAAGACAAAACGGTCACGGTTAAACCAAAGTGGATTTTTAGGATTGTGCTTTAAGAATTTTTGCCATAAAACAGTAGCAATATCAGCCATGCCCAAGGGCATACCGGGGTGCCCTGATTGAGCTTGTTCAACGGCATCCATACTTAAAAATCGGATAGCATGTGCTAATTCTTTAGAAAAACTCATATACCCACGTTGGATAATAAAAGGGACACTATTGTCGCTCAGAAGGCTAAATTCGGCAAGTTCATTACGATGATATGGATAATTTCCACCATATCGCTTAATAATTAACCATATACTGCGCATTCTAAGTTAAAAATTTACTTTCTGTATATTTTATGGGATAATTGTGCAGTTTAAACAGATTTTTTGGCTTTTATGTCAGCGATTTTAAAACGCTTAACATTACAGGGAATTGAACTTTCATCGCCAGGTAAATCCTGGGATTTTTCTACGATTGTTGAAAAGAAAGATCTTGATTTTTTTCGTCATGTTGTCAAAAACCATCCATTGCTGCAGCTTGAATATAGCGTGCATTGCGCAGCCTTAATACATGATCTATTAAATAAGCAGAATAACGATCAAAAAACCAAAGACTACCTCATCAAACAGATAGAAACAGCTTTATTAATGGCCGAATTACTCGAGTACATTTGTCGCGAGTATTTAAAAATGAGCCATGAAGTAACTCAGTTACAGAAAGAGCAGGATGTTTATCGTAAGTTATTAAAACAAGAAGGTTATAGCTTCAGCGAGCCTAAGCCAAAAGAAAAGCCACCAGAGCTCCTCCTTAATAAGGTCATTCGCGAGCTAACCTTTCCTACCAATATGTTTCGCTTATTTGTAACGCGAGCGCGGCGATTATTAGTTATTGTTACCCCCGTTGTTACTAATTATACAAGGTATGCTAACTGGGTTAATGATTTGGATCATGTCGCTAATCCCATTCTTTCGTATGCTGCCTGGGTTTTCTTTATTCCACGGCTAGCTACTAATTTATACTATATGGGAAAGCATATTATCCCTGGTTTTTGGATGGATGATCCCGAGAGGAAACTAGGCTGGTATGCGCGTACGATAGGCCAACTAGAACGCCGTTGGTTTGAGTTGGGAAACGATAGTGCGGCGGTTACCGTCAATGTATTAACGTGTTTTCTTTTAATAGGGGGATTAACCCCGGTAGGTATTTATTTAACGGCAGGTTTATTGGCTTATGATGTTTTTTTAGCAAGTTTTCGCGCTTATGTTGAAATGAGTCGCTATAGAAAAATAGAGCAAGATTACGTGACCATGCTTAAGGATAATGAATTACCTGAGCTCGAAAGAGAGCAAATTCAAGCCCACTTACAGCAGCTAAGAGTGAGGATGGCTTTCGAGCAAAAAAGGCTTTATACCCAAGTGGCGCTCACTTGTGTTCTTTTACTCGCGTTTGCTCTGACGCTACCTTGTTTCGGGTTTGTTCCTATTGTGCCTATTATCGGCGCGGCTTTAGCAGTTATGACCACCCTTGCTTTTTATGTATCGATGCGATGCCTTGAAAAACAAAGACCGAAAGATAGCGTTGCCTCGGTTGTTTCTCACAGTATTTTTAAGCCGCCAAGCAATGGGAAAAATGATTCTCCTCCACCCACACCAAGCGATGGGTTTACACCTATTACACAATAGGCTTGATTGCAACCCCTAAGGCAATATGTTAGGGTCATGGCTTTGATTAGCAAAACCATGGGGCAATAATGGCAGAGGTTTCTTTACCGCGATTTACTCAGATTGATACCACCGTATTTGTGGAGCGCTTAGAGCATCTTTTAAACGCTAATTTACAAAAAATAGATGAGCTCTTGGCTAAAAATACTTCGTTTACTTGGGACAATTTGTTGCACCCTTTAGAAGACATGGAGGATGCATTGGAGCAGTTATGGTCGCCTTTAGCCCATCTGCATGCTGTGATGAATTCGAAAACGTTACGAGAATGTTATCAAGCTTGCCTGCCAAAATTATCGGCCTATGAAGCAGCTATTGGGCATAATGAAGCACTTTATAAAGCCATCCATTCTGTTGATAAAAAATCGCTTAATAAAACTCAAAAGAAAATTATAGAAGATACGTTACAAAATTTTGAATTATCAGGCGTTGCCTTATCGAAAAAAGATAAAAGCCGTTTTGAAGCGATACAAAGGCGGCTAATGGAGCTATCCAATTTATTTGAAAATAATGTATTGGATGCTGGCCAAGATTATCAACTACATATTACGGATGCCAATCGCTTAAAAGGGCTACCGCAGCATGCCTTGGATAGTGCTTCAGCGCTCGCTAAGGAAAAAAACCTATCAGGCTGGGTACTAAATCTTGAAATCCCTTGCTACCTTGCGGTAATTACGTATGCCGATGATCGAGCTTTACGCCAAGAAATACATAAAGCTTATATGACAAGAGCCTCTGAGACCGGCCCTTCAGCAGGTAAATTTGATAATACGGCTATCATGGATGAAATATTGGCTTTACGGCATGAAAAAGCTAATTTGCTAGGGTTTAAAAATTATGCCGAATTATCGCTCGCCACCAAAATGGCAGATTCGGCTGACCAAGTGATGCAATTTTTAATGGATTTGACAAAACGCTCCCATCACCAAGCTGATGAGGAGTTTAAGCGACTACAAGCGTTTGCAAAAAAAGAGCATGACATTGAAGAGGTTAAGCCGTGGGATCTAGCCTATTTATCTGAAAAGAAACAACAATTCCGCTTTGCGATTTCACAAGAAGAGCTGCGTCCTTACTTCCCTTTGTCTAAAGTGATGAGCGGGCTTTTTACGATTGTAAAACGATTGTATGGCATGACCATGGAAGAGGTCCAAGGGGTCGATGTATGGCATAAGGATGTTATTTGCTATGGTATTCGTGATGAAGAAAATAAAGTCCGAGGCTATATTTATGCGGATCTTTTTGCTCGTCCTAATAAGCGGGGTGGAGCATGGATGGATTCTTGTCGGAATAGACGAAAGCTAAGTGATGGCCACATCCAGCTGCCTGTTGCCACGTTAACCTGTAATTTTGCCAAAGCAGCAGCCAATAAGCCGCCCACCTTATCGCATGATGAGGTTCTTACCTTATTTCATGAGTTTGGCCATTGCCTGCATCATGTGTTAACTCAAATTGACTATTTCAGTGCGGCAGGTATCAATGGGGTAGAATGGGATGCAGTTGAATTACCTAGCCAATTCTTCGAGAACTGGTGCTGGGAAGAGGAAGCATTGCAACTTTTAACAGCGCATGTGGATACCGAGGAGACCTTGCCCAAATCGTTATTTGATAAGATGATTGCGGCTAAAAATTTTCAATCCGCGATGGCTATGATGCGGCAGGTCGAATTTTCGATTTTTGATTTTCGTATACATCGAGAGTATCAAGCGAAACCCAATTTTATTGCCGATACTCTGAAAGAAGTGCGCCAACACACGACAGTAGTACCCATAGCACCTTATAATCGTTTTCAGCATAGTTTTAGCCATATTTTTGCTGGAGGGTATGCGGCGGGTTACTACAGTTATAAGTGGGCGGAGGTGCTCTCAAGCGACGCATTTTCGCGTTTTGAAGAAGAAGGTATTTTTAATACCAAGGCAGGGCATGATTTTTTACATAAAATTCTTGAGTTAGGCGGTTCGCGTAAAGCATTGGAAGCTTTCGTCGATTTTAGAGGCCGTCCTGCTAAAGTAGATGCTCTACTACGACATAATGGAATCCAGGCATGAATAAAGAGACAGCACTGTATGATATCCCGGTAAAAACGATTAAGAATAAATCGACGACGTTGCTGCCTTATAAAGGAAAAGTTTTACTCATCGTCAATGTAGCAAGCCGATGCGGCTTTACACCGCAGTACAAGGATTTAGAGCTCCTTTATCGTGACTATGAAAAAAAGGGATTCGTGGTTTTAGGATTTCCCTGCGATCAATTCTTACATCAAGAACCGGGCGATAACCAAGCGATTCAAGCATTTGCGGAGAGCTGTTTTCATGTGACTTTTCCTCTATTTGCAAAGATTAATGTGAAGGGAGAGGACCAAGCACCTCTTTATGCTTATTTGGCAGAACACATTCAAAAAAAACCGTTTAAATTCATTCCCTGGAATTTTACCAAAATTTTAGTGGACTCAGAGGGCAATGTTTTACGCCGATATACTCCCATCGCTTCTTTTAAGACGATTCGAAAAGCTATTGAGCGGGTGTTGCCTAAATAGGGCCTAAGGATTTATTACCCCCGACTAAGGTTGTAGCAGCGGTAAAGCTTATTATTGCCATAATTAGTAAATAGTAAGCTGGTGCTATGACATTGAATTGATTGATTAATAAAACAATTATCAAAGGCGTTGTGCCGCCAAATAGAGCCATACCCATGTTATACGAAAAAGAAATACCACTGTAACGTACATTTTCAGGACAATTTTCTACCACCGCAGGTAAACTATTCCCTTGATCGATAGAGCTTAGAATAGCTGCAATGGATAAAGTCAGCGTAATGAGCCAGGTGATCTTACTTTCTAATAAATAAAAACAGGGCAAGATAAATAGCATGACTAAGCAAGCATTCAGAATAAGCAGCTTTTTCCGCGTAAAATAATCACCTATTCGCCCTGCTAAAGGTACTAGAAATAACATGGCAACCAATAAACAACTCTGTATCGTTAATGCTGTTTTTAGCGAGAAGCCAACATAATGCTCCAAATACGTAGGCATGAAACCAAAAAAGAAGTAATAAAAGGTAGAACTCATGCAAGTAAGGCCTAAAATTTTAAACAATTGATGGGGGGCAAATTTAAGAGCGATAAGAAAAGGAATGGATTGAACTTTTTGATGCTTTTGTAATTGTAAATAAATACGAGTTTCTTTTAATTTAAGGCGATAATACATAATTAATGCCCCAGGAATGCCGATGAGAATAAAAGGTAGACGCCAAGCCCATGCATTAATTTGCGCTTCCGAAAAATAAGAATGCAGAGCGATAAGAGAAAGCATGGCTAATAAAAAGCCCAAGTTGGCGCCAGTTGCGGCAAAGCTTGTAATGAAACCGCGTTTTTTTAAGGGAGCTGATTCCGCTAAATAAATCATAACGCCGCTATATTCGCCACCCAACGATAAACCTTGAATCAACCGTAATGCAATAAATAAAACAGAAGCGAAAATTCCTATATCATCATAGGAGGGCATAATACCGGTTAATACGGTGGAAAAAGTAATCATCAGAATAGAGAGTCTTAACGTTTTAGCCCTGCCGCGCGTATCGCCCAAATACCCAAAAAAAATGCCGCCTAACGGCCGGCAAATAAATCCAATAGCGAAGACTAGCAGCGCATCGAAAGTGTTGATGAAAGACGAATGAAGCGGAAAAAATTTAACACCGATAATCGGTGCCATAAAAATAAACAATCCAAAATCAAGCCATTCGATAGTATTTCCAAGGCTTGTAATGAGGATGGTTTGTGTTTTCAAGGTAATAATCCAGGATAATTTGAACTAGCGAATAGTCAACACACCCTAGTTTATCCTATCAAAATAAAAAAAGATTCTGTTTTACACACCTCAGAAGCATAAATTGTGGTATAATTAAAGTGTACGATTAAGGGGGCGACCTGGCTTCGACGTGGGTTGCGAAACTTAAGGTGCATGCCGAGAATGAGACCTCTCGTAAAAAAGACTCACTAAACACAAATGCAAATGATGAAAACTTTGCTGGAGAGGCTATCGTTGCATAAGCTTTAGCCAAACCACACCGCGCGCTGCCATAAAACCAGCGCCCCGTTGACCGAGCTCGCTTATCGGTATCGAATCAACGGTCATAAGAGATAAGCTAGTGGTTTTATAAGTCTCGAATAAAACTGCGAAACCAAGAGAATCGCCCTGTAGCATCCTGCCGGCCGGAGTCTACAAGGTTAAAGCAATAGACCAGGCTATGCATGTAGAGCCGAGAGCAGAGGATTTGCGGACGCGGGTTCAATTCCCGCCGCCTCCACCAAATAACTTGTTGATTTATATGGGGTCTTTCCCAATTACGGGGGCACCGAACCGCGACCGTCAGAGACTGTGGAAATTATCGAAATTTCTTGATATAGATTACAACACAATTAAGATAAAGATTTTTTTAAAAAGGATTTAGC
>JAGVKL010000011.1 GCA_020050595.1 Legionellales bacterium | reverse complement strand
TGCCTAATATATACACAGAACATCACGAACCGCAACAATGTATATCCGAACCGCGGCAAAGTCCATCCGAACCACGACAATGTATATCCGAACCGCGACCGTCAGGGAGCGGAAAAGTATATTGCAGTTTTTCTCCGCTCCCTGACGGTCACGGTTCGGGTTTTATGCGCATATGTTGGGCGGTCACCATCGACTGTATGCGCGATTTATCCTCATTACACGAATTATGTGGCATGAGATCTGACGATACTAAACAGCTGCAAGAGCAGCTAAGTCAAATACTCCTATCGGCACTTGCAAGTCTCGCTAGGCCGCAGCGGCTTGGTTGAAGAGAAAGGAGCTTCTAGGGAACTTCCGATATGAAGTTCCTTCCCATTGCAGTAGCGCCATTTTACAGTAGAATGTTGTAAATCTGATGAACTTTACTGAGTATTTTTAGATGTTGCAGCAATTTAAGACCGCTGGTGGTATTGATATTAAATGTGAGCAAGCTTCGTTGCCCTATGAGGATGCGATAGAACCGTTGCTTCAAAAATTGAATGCCCACCGAGGCGCGTTATTTGCGTCGAGCTTTGAGTATCCGGGGCGTTATACTTGCTGGGATATTGGTTTTTACAACCCTCCTTTGGTTATTACCTGCAACCATGCGTTTATTAAGCTTGAGGCCTTAAATAAACGCGGCGAGGTTTTGCTTGCTTTTTTACCTTTATTATTTAGCGATGAGAAAATATATGAACGTATAGAGCAAACTGCAACGTTATTGAAACTTAAAATAAAATCTCAAAAACATATATTCAGTGAAGAAGAGCGAAGTTTACAGCCTTCTGTATTTAGTATCCTAAGAGAATTACTTTCCTTTTTTAAAGTGAAAGAAGAGCCTTATTTAGGGTTATATGGCGCTTTTGGTTATGATCTTATTTTTCAATTTGAAGCCATCACTCAAATTCAAAAACGCAGCATCGATCAGCGTGATATGGTGCTTTACCTACCCGATGAAATTTTTGTAGTGGATCACCGCAAAGAAGAAGCGTTTGTGAGACGATATGATTTTCAGTACCAAAAGCATTCGACCCAAGGTATGGCACGTGAGGGGCATTATGAGCCGTATGTCAGCGATCGGAAAGTAACGAAAAATGGCGATCATGAGCCGGGAGAGTATGTAACGATTGTCGAAGAAGCAAAAAAACGTTTTGCTTGTGGCGATTTATTTGAAGTAGTACCTAGCCAAACATTTTATCTTCCTTGCGAGGAAGAGCCTTCTTGTGTATTCAGCCGCCTACGGCAAAAAAACCCATCGCCTTATGGTTTTTTTATGAATTTAGGTGAAGGTGAATACCTAGTCGGTGCTTCACCTGAGATGTATGTACGGGTTCAAGGAAAAAGGGTAGAAACCTGTCCTATATCAGGCACCATTAAACGGGGCGACGATGCGATAGAGGATGCGATTAATATCCAATCTTTACTTGCTTCAGAAAAAGAAACATCAGAGTTGACCATGTGTACGGATGTCGACAGAAACGATAAGTCGCGCATCTGTGAAGCAGGTAGCGTACAAGTCATTGGCCGTCGTCAAATTGAAATGTATTCGCGGGTGATTCACACCGTGGATCATGTCATTGGAGAGCTGCGCCCAGGTTTTGATGCGGTGGACGCTTTCTTAACCCATATGTGGGTGGTAACGGTAACGGGTGCGCCTAAGCCTTGGGCCATGAACTTTATTGAAAAACACGAGAAATCGCCTCGGCGCTGGTATGCAGGGGCTGTAGGTTGGTTTAATTTCAATGGCAATTTAAACACAGGCCTTGTTTTAAGAACGATGCGTATTGAGCGAGGTATTGCTGAAATCCGTGTGGGGGCTACATTATTATATGATTCCGATCCAATCGCTGAAGAGCAAGAAACGCGCCTAAAAGCCTCTGCTTTTCTTGAGCTACTAAAAGGAGAAATCGCAAAGAAAAAATCTCCACCATTGGAGACGCAAGCAGGAACAGGCAAAAAAATCTTGTTGATCGATCATCAAGATTCGTTTGTGCATACGCTTGCTAATTATTTGCGGCAAACCGGTGCCGAGGTATTAACGGTTCGTAGCGAACACGCTTTAACCTATCTAGAGCAACGATCTTATGATCTTGTTGTCTTATCGCCAGGACCAGGCAAACCTAGTGATTTTGGTTTATCGAAAACCATCGATAAAGTGCTTGCCAAAAGGATTCCCTTGTTTGGTGTTTGCTTAGGATTGCAAGGCATTGTGGAATATTTTGGCGGTGTTTTAGGTATCTTAGACTACCCTATGCACGGTAAATCCTCCACCATCCAAGTGTTATCCCCAAAAGGGCTTTTTGAAAATTTTGAGTCATCTTTTACGGCAGGCCGGTATCATTCTTTATATGCTCGTCGCGAACAAGTGCCTTCAGAGCTTGAAGTGACTGCTATTAGTGAGGATGGCATCGTGATGGCTATCGCTCATCGCACACGCCCCGTGTCTGCGGTACAATTTCACCCAGAAACTATTTTATCCTTACCTAAACAGGCGGGTTTGCGGATTATTAATAATTTAATAAGGATGGTTGATGCTTATGCGCCATAATAAAACGCTTAAGATTTATATGGTTGCCGCTTTATTGGGAGTGATTACTGGGGGCATTGGCTCTCTTTTTTTATTGGCTATTAATGGGCTGAGTCAGTGGATAAAAAAGGGACTTTCCTACGCAGCTATGCAAGGTTGGCCTTTAGGATTAATGTCAGCGCTTATTTCTATGATCATGATTTATACCGCTTGGCTTATGGTGAAAAGGATTGCTCCAGAGGCTTCAGGCAGCGGTATTCAAGAAATTGAAGGAACCTTACGGCATGAGCGGCCCATTTCTTGGCGTAGATTATTACCGGTAAAATTTATTGGTGGGATGCTTGCGATTTCTTCTCATTTAGTTGTGGGTCGAGAAGGGCCTACGATTCAAATGGGAGGTAATTTAGGCGAGATGTTAGGCGAGTGGTTTAAGATGTCGCAACATCGTAGAGATTCTTTAATTGCAGCTGGCGCTGCAGCAGGTCTAGCCACGGCATTTAACGCACCTTTAGCAGGGCTTTTATTTGTTATGGAGGAAATGCGCAGTGAATTTAATTTTTCATTCACCAACTTTTCGGCCGTTTCTATTTGCTGTGTAACTGCTGTCATTGTCTTGCATATGATTGTTGGCCCAGCTCCTGCTATTCCTATGTCAGTGTTTAGCTTACCCAGCCTACATTCTTTATGGCTTTTTTTGATCTTTGGCATCATTGTCGGCGTGGTAGGGTTATCCTTTAATATTATTTTGATGAAAAGCCTCTATCGCATGGATAAATTAACTCCTTTGATGCGAGATGTGTATGTTCTTGCGATGGGTCTTTTGGTAGGGTATTTAGCTTATCTTAGCCCTGAAATGGTGGGTGGTGGGTATGAAATCATTGAGCGGTCATTAACCATTAATCTACCCTTATCCATATTAGTATTACTAGTCATAGCTCGTTTTATCATGACGATGCTTTCTTATAACACAGGAGTGCCAGGGGGTATTTTTGCTCCGATGTTGGCCCTAGGTACTATACTAGGCCTAGCTTTTTCTCATGGATTTCATTGGTTGACGAATGATATTACCGTCCATCCGGGGATGTTTGCTGTGGCGGGTATGGGTGCTTTATTTGCAGCCGTCGTACGCGCGCCTGTGACAGGTATTGTTTTAGTGGTAGAAATGACCCAGAATTATATGTTGATCTTGCCTTTAATGATTACCTGTTTAACCGCGACAACGGTAGTGCAATTAGCCGGTAATCCGCCTATTTATACGCAGTTATTGCGTCGTACGTTAAAAAAAGAAACCAGCGGGCTTACCCCTCATGTCTAAGTATACTCAAAATAAAGTCGCTTGGTTTTTTATTTTCCCGCAGTTGCTCATTACACTTCTTTTTTTTATATGGCCAGCATGGAATGCGGTAAAGCAATCCTTTTTCTTAGGTGATGCATTTGGTTTGCATGCCTATTTTGCCGGCTTTGCCAATTTTATTGATTTATTTAATAGTCCGGATTACCTAGAGGCCGTAGGGGTAACGCTCATTATTGCCTTGGCCATTACTTTTTTAACCATGGCTTTTGGCTTAGGTCTGGCTATCTTGGTTTGCCAGCGTCAAAAAAGCCGTGGATTTTATAAGTCACTACTTTTATGGCCCTATGCGATTGCCCCCGCTATAGCAGCTATCTTGTGGCGCTTTTTATGCCATCCTACATTGGGATGGTTTACTAAAATATTGCATCAGTTTGGCATGGAGTTTAATTATCTTACGCACGTTAAACAGGCATTGTTAGTCATTATCATCGCAGGTAGTTGGCAGCAATTTAGTTATAATTTTTTATTTTTCTTTGCCGCACTGAAAATGCTGCCTAAATCGCTAATAGAAGCAGCCATTATTGATGGAGCCTCTTCTTGGCGGCGATTTTGGCAGATTATTTTTCCGTTATTGTCGCCGACTTTGTTTTTTCTTTTAATCATGAATCTTATCTATTCTTTTTTTGATACCTTTGGCATTATTCAAGTGATGACGAATGGCGGGCCTGGGTATAGTACGACCACATTAGTTTTTAAAGTTTACAAAGATGGCTTTGTGGGTATGGATCCAGGGAGCTCTGCTGCGCAATCGGTGGTATTAATGGCTATCGTCAGCGTGCTAACATTTTTACAGTTTCGTTATCTTGAAAAGAAGGTGCATTACGAATGAGTATTGATGAAAGCCTTCTATTCAATTTAAAAGCTCCTACAGATAGCCTAACTCGTGTGCGAAAAAAGGCTTATTCACGCTGGTTTGCGCATGGATTTTTAATGTTGTTTACAGTGTTTATGTTTATGCCTTTGTACTTAGCTCTTGTAGCAGCCAGTCACACCGAGGAAGCTATGGTTCAAGCGCCTATACCTATTTTCCCAGGGAATAGGTTGTGGGCTAATATTAAAATGGTTTTGAGCGAAGGCTTAGTCGCTACCGGGGGTAAGTCGATTACCCCTATGTTAATTAATAGCTTTATCATGGCTATTTTAATTGCGGTGGGGAAAGTGGTTTTGGCATTAACTTCTGCGTTTGCTTTCGTTTATTTTAATTTTCCTTTGAAAAAAATTTGTTTCGCGCTAATTTTTGCAACATTAATGCTGCCTGTTGAGGTGCGTATTGTACCGACATTCCAAGTCATCGCATCGTTGGGTTGGCTTAATAGTTTTAAAGGATTAACCTTGCCCTTGATGGCCTCAGCTACGGCAACATTACTTTTTCAGCAGTTTTTTAAGACTATTCCCTCAACGCTAGTCGATGCGGCTAAATTAGATGGAGCAGGGCCTTTAGCATTTTTTAAGGATATTGTATTGCCGTTGTCTCAATCGCAAATCGCAGCGTTATTTATTATTATGTTTGTCTATAGTTGGAATCAATATCTATGGCCTTTGGTTATTACCACGGATACACAGATGGCAACGATTGTGATGGGAATTCGTTACCTAGCTGGTGTTGCTGACCAAGTACCTCAATGGCATTACATTATGACCGTTACCTTCATTGCGCTAATACCGCCTTGTCTTGTAGTAGTGCTTTTCCAACGTTGGCTTGAAAAAGGATTGTGCGAATAATGGCAACCGTGGATATCAAAGGTGTTAGTAAATTTTATGATAATCAATGCATTTTGGATGATATCCATTTAAATGTGGCAAAGGGCGAATTTGTTGTCATTGTCGGCCCCTCTGGTTGTGGTAAATCAACGCTTTTGAGACTCATTGCCGGTCTTGATGAACTTAAGCAAGGTCATATTTTTATTAATCAGCAATGTGTGAACAAAATCCCAGCCGCTGAGCGCGATATGGCGATGGTTTTTCAACAGTATGCGCTTTATCCGCATATGAGCGTTTATGACAATATGGCTTATAGCTTAAAAATACGGAAGATGAATAAAAAGGACATCAGGCAACGCATCGATGCGGTTGCTTCCATGTTACAACTTCAAGACTATTTGCATCGCAAACCTTCGCAATTATCGGGTGGTCAGCGGCAACGGGTAGCGATGGGGCGTGCGATGGTGCGTTCGCCGGCTGTTTTTTTATTTGATGAGCCTTTATCTAATCTAGACGCGAAGCTAAGAACAGAAATGCGCCATGAGATAAAAAAAATACACCAAAAATTGCAAGCGACTTGTCTTTATGTCACGCATGATCAGACGGAGGCGATGACCTTAGCCGATAGAATTGTGGTATTAAACAAAGGCCGCATAGAGCAAATTGGTACACCTAAAGAACTTTATGAAAATCCATCGAGCTTATTTGTCGCTGGCTTTATCGGGCATTATCCTATGAATTTTATAAAAGCTACGATCAATTTAAGCGAGAAGTGCGTACGTCTTAATACAGGCACGCTGTTGGCTTTGCCCCCTATTCGTCATCCAGAGCACGCTCGGGAGATGACTCGCTTCGCTCGATATGACGTGGATTTTCAGCAATCAGTCATTCTCGGCATACGTCCAGAGCATATTTATCTAACGCAAGATCAGAATGGTTTAGCCGTGCAGGTTGAGTTTGTAGAAGATATGGGCATGGATAAATTGGTGCATGTTAAAACATTGTGTGAGCAGGCTAAGTTTTTGGTACGCGTTCCTGGCGAATATGCCTTAGAAGACAGATTCACTATTCAAATGGACATGGAAAAAGCGCATTTATTTAGCGCGTAAAATCAGGAGTAAATAATGGCTAAAAAGTCAAAACAAATGCAAACGTTGGATGCGCCGCTTTATACCTATTGGCAGGCATTGTATTTAGCATTTTACTCTAGCCGTTTGTACGTCGATGTATTTAAGCGTTGGCGCGGGTATGGCGTGCTTTATTTATTACTCGTCATTGCTATAGCAACCATTCCTCTCTCATTGCGCATTATTTATTACTTTAACCATTATTTTGATGAGCAAATGGTCGCTCCGCTTAAGCAATTACCCACCCTTTATATTCAGAACGGCCAGGTGGTGTTTGATAAGCCTATGCCTTATTTAATAAAAAATAAGACGGGCGATGTGGTTGCTCTTATTGATACCACGGGAGCCGTAAAAGGTATGGATAAGACATACCCCGAATTAACCGTGCTCATTACTAAAGATAAACTGTATTTTCGTCCGCCAAAGTTTCGTTTATTTTTTAAAGAGCAGGATGAGCTTAAAGGCGATAATATTTATGCTCAATCGTTGAGTAAACAAAGCAATGAAGTTTTTATAGGCAAGGAGTGGGTGGAAACTAGTGGCGTATTAAAATTAAAATGGGTAGCAGCGCTACTCGTGTATCCGCTAATGACCGGATTTATTTTTGGTCTTTATATGATTGTCTTATTATTTCTCGCTTTTACGGGGCAATTATTTTCAATTATTATTTTTAAATTTAAAATGAGTTTTAAAGAGACGTGCCGTCTATTTTTAGTAGCAGCTACCGCACAAACATTTATGTTGTTTCTTTTTATGGCCTTAAATATTACGCTGCCTCTAAGTGGACTTTTATATATAGCTTTATTGGCGGTTTATTTCAGTTACGCTGCTTTATCGGTTAAGCGTGAAAGTAAGAAACTGGTGTTGGCGTGAAAGAAAAATTACATTTTGTTCATGGAAATGGATTTCCTTCCCCATGCTATCGGCAATTACTAAAACCGCTAGAAAAACACTTTGATTGCTATTATATTGATCGCGTGGGGCACACGCCTGAATTTCCAGTCACTGAAAATTGGCAGAATTTAGTTGATGAGGTTATAGCTAGTATAAAAACCCAAGTGTCTGAGCCGGTTATTGCGGTAGGGCACTCGCTGGGCGGTGTTTTAAGCCTCTTAGCGGCGATAGAAGAGCCATCGCTATTTAAAGCAGTGATACTATTAGACTCTCCGTTAATCGGTCGTTTTAAATCAAGTATAGTGCGATTCTCTAAAGCTTTAGGTATTATAGATCATTTGACGCCTGCCTTTCGTACCCGAGGAAGACGCGAGCATTGGCAAACAAAAGAAGAAGCTTTACATTACTTAAAAAGTAAACAGCTTTTTAAAAATTTTAATCCGCTGTGTTTAGAAGATTATATTAAATATGGTATGCGTAAAGATAAAAATGGATATTGGCTGCGATTTGATCCTTTTATCGAATACCATATTTATCGGACAGTCCCGCATATATTGCGAGAATATGAAAGGAAATTAAAAATTCCTGCACGATTAATTTATGGTAATAAAAGTGATGTGGTTGATCGATTAGATTTACGCTATATGAAAAAAAAATATGGCATTGATCATGTAATGACCAAGGGTACTCATATGTTTCCTATGGAATACCCTGAAACTACAGCGGATTTGATTATTCAGATAGTAGGCAGGGTTTTAAGCCTATAGCGTGTCGCACTGGTATAGTTAGATCAAGCCGTGGGATGTCAGTATTAGAAATTATTAAATAATAAGGAGAGGTTCGTGTTACAAGGATTACTTTTTCTTGCCTTTTTAAGCGGTATTTTTATCCTCTTAACGAAGCAGGCTTCGATGGCGGTTTGGACAATCAGTTATGCCGTTTTTATGCTTTTGGCCATTAAATATGGTGAACCTAGCATCCTTACTCAATTAGGCCTGTACTTAGTTTTTGCAGGTTTTCTTGTTGGAGCCATTAAACCACTACGAAAGCAATTATTAACACGCCATTTATTTCAACGTGCAAGAAAGGCTATGCCGGTCATGTCTTCTACCGAGCGTGAAGCGTTGGAAGCAGGAACAGTTGGTTGGGAAGGGGAGCTTTTTAGCGGCGCGCCTCATTTTGATACCTTATGGCAAGCTCCTACTGTTCGTCTTACCGAAGAAGAGCAAGCCTTTTTAGATGGTCCAACGGCTACGCTTTGTCGTATGCTAAACGATTGGGATATCACGCATAACCGTACGGACTTGCCGCCAGACGTTTGGAGTTTTATCAAAGAAAAAGGCTTTTTAGGGATGATTATTCCTAAGCAATATGGGGGTCTTGAATTTTCCGCTACAGCGCAAATGTCTGTTTTAGTGAAGCTCTACGGCCACTCTATTACGGCAGCGACGACCGTTTCTGTGCCTAACTCATTAGGCCCTGCTGAATTATTATTAAAATACGGAACAGAAGAGCAAAAAAATTATTATTTACCTCGATTGGCTAATGGTCGCGAAATTCCTTGTTTCGCATTGACAGGACCTAATGCAGGCTCTGATGCTGCTTCTATCCCCGACACTGGTATGGTTTGTCGCCAAGTGGTGGATGGGAAAGAAGTCATTGGTATACGGCTTAATTGGAATAAGCGCTATATTACGTTGTGTCCCGTTGCAACCGTGATCGGTTTAGCCTTTCGATTGTTTGATCCTGAGAATTTATTAGGCCAGGGCCATGATGTAGGTATCAGCTGTGCTTTAATTCCTGCTAATACGCCAGGTATTGTGAAAGGCCGTCGACATTTTCCTTTAAATACAGCGTTTATGAATGGGCCCACGCAAGGGAAAGATGTCTTTATCCCAATGGACTATTTAATTGGCGGTGTCAAAATGGCAGGGCATGGTTGGCGGATGCTCATGGAGTGCCTTAGTGCAGGGCGTGCTATTAGCTTACCATCGAGCGCATTAGGCGGCGCGCAAATGGCTGCTTTAGCCAGTGGGGCTTATGCGCGAGTACGTAAGCAATTTAATCAACCTATTGCAAAATTTGAAGGTATTCAAGAGCCTCTTGCACGTATCGCTGCGAATACTTATATGATCGATGCTGCATTAACGATGACAGCAGCTGCTATTGACCGAGGAGCAAAGCCTGCCGTTGCTGGTGCTATTCTAAAATATCATACAACGGAGCGTGCACGACAAATTGCTATCGATGCTATGGATATTCATGGCGGAAAGGGGATATGCCTTGGACCTAATAATTATCTAGGCAGGGGGTATCAAGGAAGCCCTATCAGCATCACTGTTGAAGGAGCAAATATTTTATCCCGTAGCTTAATTATTTTTGGTCAGGGAGCAATTCGCTGCCATCCTTATGTTTTTTCGGAGATGGAAAGCATTCGTAATAACGATTTATCCCTTTTTGATACTGCATTTTGGGGTCATTTTGGGTTTATCTTATCTAATTTAACCAAGTCATTCGTTTTTTCATTGACTAATGCTCGTTGGACAAAGGCACCCAGTGAAGCAACAAAACGCTATTATCAAATGCTTTATCGCTACAGCAGTCATTTGGCCTTTCTTGCTGATTTTTCTATGGTGCTCTTAGGCGGAGCATTAAAGCGAAAGGAAAAGCTTTCAGCCCGGTTGGGAGATATGTTAAGCAGTCTTTATTTAGCTTCAGCAGTGCTCAAACGTTTTCATGATGAGGGAGAACAAAGTGCGGATCGCCCATTAGTGGATTGGTGCTGCCAGCAATTATTTCATGATTGTGATTTAGCAATTCAGGGTGTCATTGCAAATTTTCCTATGAAATGGGCAAGGGTATTTTTAAAAATAATAGTCCAACTTTTTGGTGCTAAACGGGTAAAGCCCAGTGATCAATTAGGCTATCAAGTCGCAGCCTTATTAACCGAGCCTGGCCCAGCCAGAGATCGATTGACGCGATTAACTTTCCGTGAACCTATAGAAAATTGCCCAGTCGGCCGTTTAGAAGATGCGTTTCATAAAATTTGCGCCATTGAACCACTTGAGAAAAAAATACAGCAAGCTATAAAAGAAGGAAAATTAAATTCACTAACGTTATTAGAGCAAATCGATGAAGCGGTAACTCAGAACATCCTCAGTGATAAAGAGGCCGAGCGTCTGCGAGAAGCTGAAATAGCCAGACAGCAAGTGATTGCCGTCGATGACTTTAACCATCATGAGCTAGCACGATCATCGGCTGAAGATGATAAAATTAAAAAGAAAATCATTAATCAAGACGGAGTTTTTGTAGAAGCGGTGTAATAAAATTGAAGAGCTCCAAAGTATGGAATAAGATGGCGGAAAATTCGGGATAGGATGATGAGTTTTTCGAGTTAAACAATGTAATAATAATTTATTGCATACTTTTCATTAGTAATGTAAGTCCTGCCAATCCAACCATCGTTAAATCTTCAATTAATGTGATAGATGAAAGA
>JAGVKL010000068.1 GCA_020050595.1 Legionellales bacterium | reverse complement strand
GAATGGCATTATTGTTTTTTAAAATTAAAAAAGTACCTTTGCTTAATACATAAGGCAGGCTATAAATAAATTTAGCGGATGGTGCTGAATCAATAGTTATACCGCCAATAGCGATATCGATGCTATTGCTATTTAAAGCCGTATACAATTCATTAAAATTCATCGTTTTAAATTGGCAATTTTGCTCTAAACGCTGGCAAATCATTTGCATGAATTGAATATCAAACCCTGCGCCACCTGGCATGACAAAGGGAGGGTAGAACAGAACGGTGCCTACAGTGATATCAGCGTGGGCTAAGGAGAGGTTGAATAAAGAGTAAAGTCCTAATATCACGAGTTTTTTAAGTAATTGCATGGCAGTATCCATTATTTTTATCTATTTTTTATAACATAAATCATTTCTCTGTACATGACCATTTTTTTAGTACGCACTGGTTGTCATCTGCCTACTAGTTGCTTTTGTCATGTACAGAGAAACCATTTAAAAAAATATAGGAAAATTCATAAATCGTGGGTGTACAAAAAAATAAATCTGGCGTAACATCGACCGAGAAGGATAGTCATAGGAATAGATGTGGCCCTTAAAAGGGGTCAGTAGTAACCAGGGAATTGCGAGTTGTTATGGTTGAAGAGGGACGATGGTATTTGGTGCAGTGTAAGCCACGCCAAAGCTTTAGAGCAGAAATAAATTTAAAAAATCAAGGTTATGAGTGCTTTCACCCGACCTACCCTGTGAAAAGAAAAATAAGGGGTATTGTTCAAACGGTGATAGCGCCTTTATTTCCACATTATCTTTTCGTTTTATTAAATCCACGGGATAATTGGACTCCTATTCGTTCTACTCGCGGTGTCAGTCAGTTTGTTTATTTTAATGGTATACCTGCGAGCTTGGATGAGGGGTTTATTACGGCGTTGCGGCAGCGTTGTGCTAGGTTAAACGGACAAGGCGCCGAAGCTATTTTAAAACCGGGCCAGCGAGTAATGATTACGGAAGGCTGCTTTAAAGACTTAGACGCGATTGTTACCGCCAATACCGGCGAAGAGCGCGTCATGTTATTAATTAATTTATTTAATCGGCAGCAATATATAGAGTTATCTGTACATGCTGTAGCGGGATGAAGGGAAACAACCTGGGAATTTGTCTTTTGGAAATTGACGCAAAGAAATCCAAGGGCGGTAGCGTGAAAAAATCAACGAGTTGTGGGGTAGTACAGAGGGATTAGTGACCATGATGGGTGGCTATTTACCCATTTTGAATGTTTTAGGATGTTGCCTAGACTTTTCAGTGAGCGTGGTGAATAATTACGAATGACTTTCAAAACACTTTGCATCGTTGGAACACGTCCCGAAGCCATTAAGATGGCGCCGCTCATTCAAAAATTAAAAGACAACCAATACATTGAAAATAAAGTTTGCTTAACAGGGCAACACAAGCAGATGTTGGATGCAACGGTAGAGCATTTTGCAATTCCGTCTGATTTTAATTTAGAAGTGATGTCCGAAGCGCAAAATTTAAGTGATCTGACTGCAAAAATTTTGACCCAATTGGAAGCGCTCTATTCTGACTATCGTCCTCACTTAATTTTAGTGCATGGGGATACAACAACCACGTTGAGTGCAGCACTATCTGCGTATTACCACCAAATTCCTATTGCGCATGTTGAAGCTGGATTGCGCACGGGCAATATTAACTCTCCTTGGCCAGAGGAAGGAAATCGTAAGCTCTTAGGAACATTAGCTACCTTGCATTTTGCTCCAACACCGTTAGCAAAGAAAAATTTAGAGCAAGAGGGTGTCCCTGCTCATGCTATCCATGTGACAGGCAATACTATTATTGATTCGCTTTTGGAGATGATGGCGAGATTAGAAACTAATCCGCAGCTTAAGCTTCATTTAGAACAAGAATTCCATTATTTAAATACCTCTCGAAAGCTGGTTTTAGTAACCGGTCATCGACGAGAAAATTTTGGTGAAGGCTTTGAGAATATATGCCGGGCATTAGCATGCATTGCGCAAGCCCACCCTGATATTGATATTGTTTACCCGGTCCATTTGAATCCACAAGTACAGCAACCGGTAAAATCCTATTTAGGTTTTATTAAAAATATCTATTTGATCCCCCCAGTGAATTACCTGTCGTTTCTCTATCTTATGAAACGAGCGTATGTCATTCTTACTGATTCAGGGGGGGTACAAGAAGAAGCTTTATTTTTAGGAAAACCTTTATTAATCATGAGAGAAATTACAGAGCGCTCCGAAGTTATCGATGCAAAAGCAGGCATATTGGTAGGAACGAATAGCGATAAAATTATTAATCATTTACAGGCATTATTAGCGGATAAAGCCCTTTATCTGACGATGAGCCAACCTAATAATTATTATGGGGATGGAGAAGCGGCTGAAAGAATTACCAAAATTATTTTAAAATGGTTTTATGGTGAGAACATGACTTCCATCTCGGGGTTAATATGATTTATAAATGCACGAATAGGCATAGCCAAAGGGTCATTATTTTGCGTTGCCTCTTGCAAAACGATTAATTTAGGTTCCCCCACAATATATAAAAAAAGCGATCGGGTATTAAGAAGCCTGTTTTTAGATAACGAAAAACGAGAGTAGGGAGCGCTTTTAGGCGTTATAGTTAAAATATTTTTTTTGTTGTTATCTGAAAGCGCTGGTTTAATCTGTGGGCTGCAAGGAAAAAGAGATGCTGTATGCCCATCCAAGCCCATGCCCAAAATAACAATGTCGAATATAGGTAATAAAGAAAATCGTTGTTCAATATCTTTTAGTCGATCCTGCAAAGAAGCTTTATTGCTATAGAGGCTGATAAAATTAGCTTTAGCAGCATGCTGTTGTAGTAAATAGGACTTTAGTAAATATTCGTTGCTTTCAATCGCTGTAGGCAATAAATCGCGCTCATCAGTAAGGGTAATCGTTACGTTCTGCCAAGCAATATTGGTGTGGGCTAATGTATTAAATAGAGTCTGAGGGGTATTACCACCGGGAACCGTTAAATACGCATGGCCTCTAAGGTTTATTGCTTGTGTTAAAAGAGACGCGATATGTTGCGCAAAATGATAGTTAAGTTCGTCTACATTAAGAAATTGGTTTAATTTCATTATACTACCCTGAATGTAACAAAGGTTATCATCTGCATGATAAGAAAACCTCATAAGGAATTGAAGTTAATTTTTGATCTACTAGAGCGACCCAGTTTGCCAGCCTCTCCTATTTCGCTGGAACAAGCTATAGATTGGGATTTATTTTTAAAACTAGTCATTCGTCACCGAGTTTGGCATCAAATCTTAGCAGCAGTTACTCGCATACAACTGAACGGCCCTATTCCCATTCATAATAAATTAACAGCTATTTGCTATAAAGATACATGGTGTCTTTTTCGAATGGTTGCAGCGATAGGGAGTATCGCTAGTTTATTCGCAAAACATCATATTCAATACTGTTTTTTAAAGGGCGTTACCTTAAGTGTCCAACTATACGAAGCTATAAATCAAAGACCTTGTAAAGATATAGATATTTGGGTCGATAAAAAAAATTACCAGGAGGCCATGCTTTTATTAGAATCGTTGGGCTATCAGAAGGTACATCCGACTTACCCATTAGAAGGGTTCTTTGAAAAATATCACTTAGCTCATAAGCGTGATATAAAGTTCTATCATCAACAACAAAAAATTCAGGTCGAATTACATGTTAGGTTATCCTATTTTGGTGTGGACTTTTTTCCCTTAAGCCCTGAACTATCCAAATCCATTAGGCTTTTTGATAAAGAAATTTTAACTTTAAAAGACGATTATCATTTATTGTATTTAATGATTCACGGTGCGGCACATGCATGGTCGCGATTGCGCTGGTTATATGATATTGCGTTGTATATTAACGCTAAAAAATGCAATCTTAACACCGTATTTAATCTAGCCACGCGACTTAGGTGTGAGTATATCGTAGAACAAGCTTTAATTATGGTTCATACACATTTTAAGGTTAACGATCCGTTACTAGAAGAGTTAGTGAAAAAATCAAGCAAAAAATCTAAGTTATTAGCGAGGTCTGGGTTGGATTTTATCGGTTATGCAGAAGAGCAGTTTGATACCAATATTTTTAGCAAAATTTATTTTAAATACCATTATTATTCAACGAAAATTATTCCATGGACTAGGAAGCTTCAAGTGATAAAAGAAGATTGGGTTATGATTGAAAATTTATTTTGCCTTGTGCATTTTCCTAAACCATTATCAGGTCTTTATTATTTAATCTATCCATTTTGGTTTATTAAACGATTCGTTTGTAGGTTGTTTCGAGATATGTTTGGAATGCAGCGGCCCTAGGGTCTGTTGACAGCTAGTGCTACATTATCTTAATTTTTGACTCGTGCCCCCAAATGTCAACAGGCTCTTGGGTATATACAAAGCTATAAGCCTTCGATATACTGGCCTTCATTTGCTAAATGTCTTTTGGAGTCGAAACATAAAATCCAAGAGCGGTAGCATGTCAGTAAATTCAAAACGATCAAACCCAACCTTAGAGTATATTGCACCCGCATAGCGGTGATTAAGCGCCAGTACTAGGCCCAATTCACATTTTTATTCCCGCCTCTGCAGGGAATCCGTTACATTAATTAATTTTGTATCTAGATAGAATCGATATCAGGAAAAGTTAGGAGATTAGATGTTTAATAACAAAGCAATCCTACTAACAGGAGGGACCGGGTCATTTGGGCATCAGTTTATTCGAACTCTTGTTGAACAATATCAGCCAAATAGATTAATTGTTTATTCGCGTGATGAATTAAAGCAATACGAGATGGCACAACTTTTCCCTCCAGAACAGTATGATTGCATGCGTTTTTTTATTGGCGATGTGCGGGATAAAGAGCGATTAATTATAGCTATGCGGGGTGTGGATTATGTGATTCATGCAGCCGCACTTAAACAGGTTCCTGCGGCAGAATATAACCCTATGGAATGCATCAAGACCAACATTCATGGTGCTGAGAATGTTATCCAAGCATGCCTGGCTGCTGAGGTAGAGAAAGTTATCGCGCTCTCGACTGATAAAGCGGCAAATCCCATTAATTTATATGGCGCAAGTAAGCTTGCTTCGGATAAATTATTTATCGCAGCGAATAATATTGCAGGCGGACACCGTACCCGCTTCTCTGTTGTACGCTACGGAAATGTAGTGGGCTCTCGTGGTTCAGTTGTTCCTTTCTTTAAGAAACTCATTGAGCAAAAGGCTGACTATCTTCCTATTACGGATACGAGGATGACTCGCTTTTGGATTACCTTAAAAGAGGGTGTTGATTTTGTAATTAAAAATTTCAACAGAATGCATGGGGGAGAGATTTTTGTACCTAAAATTCCTTCAGTCAAAATTACCGATTTAGCATATGCTATGGCGCCTGAGCTAAGACACGAAGTCATAGGTATTCGTCCTGGCGAAAAAATCCATGAGGTAATGTGTCCGGCTGATGATTCACATTTGACTCTGGAATTTAGAGATCATTTTATCATACAACCTACTATTTCGTTTAATGATCAAGATCATCAATTTACAATGAATCATTTAGGTGAAAGAGGATGTGTTGTTGAGCAAGGCTTTGAATATAACTCAGGCAAAAATGAACATTTCTTAACGGTAGAAGAAATAAGAAAAATAAATGAAAGAATTGGCCTCTTATAATTATTGAATCTATGGAAATTTATCGGAAGTTAAGAAGGCTGCTTACCCCATCAGAGCGTCGCCAAATGCTTATCTTATTGAATATGATGGTGATCGGCATGTTATTAGAGACATTAGGCTTAGGTCTTGTTACGGCATCCATTTCTCTGATGGCTCAACCCAATTTATTAGAGAAATATACAGTATTACAACCTATTTTGCATGTCATTCGCCATGAGCGTGTGATTATGGGGTGGATGCTTATCCTCGTAAGTATTTACTTAATAAAAACTGCTTTTTTAGCTTCCATGATTTGGTATCGCAATAAATTTATTTTTACTATACAAGCTAGTTTATCGCATAGATTATTTAAAGGATATTTAGAGCAGCCTTGGACTTTCCATTTGCAGAGGAACTCAGCGCAGCTTATACATAACTCCATGTATGAAACAGGCTTTTTTTCTACCGTTGCTTTACAATCAGGTTTAATTTTATTATCTGAAGGGTTAGTTTTGTTGGGGATATGTGCCACGTTGCTTTACATTCAGCCAGTCCTTACTATGGTTACTGTAGGTATTTCAGGATTAGTCATTTCCTCTTTTTATCAATTTTTTAGAAAAAAACTAACACAATGGGGGAAAATACGCCAGCAGTACGATGAACATAGACTTAAATATTTACAACAAGGTTTAGGTGGAGTAAAAGAAGCTAAATTATTGGGTCGGGAAGACGATTTTATTTCTCTTTTTAGTAGAGAAAATAGTGCCAGCCTAAATATTAGCCAGAAATTGGGCACCTTATCTGAAATGCCGCGCTTAGTATTGGAATTAATATTAATTTTTAGCTTAACCTCTTTATTAGCCTTAATGGTAATCCAAGGAAAGTCAATTGAGGTTATTGTGTCGACGGCAGGTCTTTTTGCGGCTGCAGCTTTTCGTTTAATGCCCTCAGCTAACCGTATATTAGGAGCCATACAAAGCCTACGTTATAGCTATCCTAGTTTACAAACATTATATGATGAAAGTAGGCTAATTAAGCAATCGAGCAAGGATGCAAATAAAATACCCATTCAATTTAAAAATGTAATAACACTCGATCGAATTTCTTATCAATATCCTCAAACGCATAATTACGCATTAAAAGATGTTTCATTGCAGATTGTACAAGGCAGCATCGTGGGATTCATAGGAAAAAGTGGGGGTGGTAAAAGCACTTTAATTGATCTTATATTAGGCCTTTTATTGCCTAATAGTGGCAAAATTTGCATTGACGGAATTGATATACAAGATAATTTGCGGGAATGGCAGAATCAGATAGGCTACGTATCCCAATCTATTTTTCTCACAGATGATACGTTGAGGCGTAATATTGCCTTTGGCTTACCCGAAGAAAAAATCGATGAAGCGGCTGTATGGAAAGCGATTAAGCTAGCACAACTTGAAGAGTTTGTGGAGCATTTATCAGATGGCATTAATACTTTAGTTGGAGAGCGGGGGGTGCGGTTATCTGGAGGCCAACGACAAAGAATTGGCATTGCGCGGGCACTTTATCATGATCCAAAAGTTGTGGTGTTAGATGAGGCAACCAGTTCACTAGATATGGCAACTGAAAGTGAAATTATGAAAGATATTAATAAATTAAAAGGTGAAAAAACCTTAGTCATTATTGCCCATAGGTTGTCAACTTTAGTGGAATGCGACCACATTTATCATTTAGAACAAGGAAAAATTATAGAGAGTGGTAGTTTTCAAGAGGTGATTGAGCGGAATAAGACCCTCCATGATTATCATAAAAATTGGCAACCCGTTTCGTTGGTAGCTGAACATTAACGACAGGATTCTTTACATGAAAATTGTTGCTACGATTGAAGCACGTATGACGTCTTCTCGCCTTCCAGGGAAAGTATTAATGCCTGTATTAGGCCGGCCCATGTTGTATTATTTAATTACACGTTTAAAAGCAGTGCCATCATTAGATGAGATTGTATTGGCAACAACAACAAATAAACAGGATGATGTTCTTGAAAGATTTGCCTTACAAAATAATATAGCCTGTTTCCGAGGTAGTGAAAATGACGTAATGCTTCGTGTGATTGGCGCCGGAGAGGCTGTTAAAGCAGATGCCATTGTAGAAATTACGGGCGATTGCCCTATTATTGATCCGCAGATAATTGAGCAAACCATTAGGCTTTTTAAAGCTAATCAAGCGGATTATGTTAGCAATGCTCATATTCGCAGTTATCCCGATGGTATGGACGTACAAGTTTTTCGACTAGAGACTTTAAAACATTCAGCTACACTTACTGTTGATGAGCTTGATCATGAACATGTTACGCTGCACATTAGAAATCATCCAGAGTTGTTTTCACATCTACATTTAGTGGCTCCTCCAGAAATAGATTGGCCTGAGCTAGGTTTGACTTTGGATGAACCTGCCGACTATGAATTGCTAAAGTTAATCATAGAACATTTCGGCCCAGATAACCTCCTTTTTAGCTGCCTTGATGTGATCCGGTTATTAAGAGCCAATCCTAGTTGGTGTAATCTTAATTACCATGTAAAGCGTAAAGGTGACTCTTGATTTTTAGTGTATTAATTATAGGGCTTGGCCAAATTGGTATGGGCTATGATCTTGATTTAGATTTAGCACACATTTACTCCCATTCCCGGGCATTTAATCAGCACGATAAATTTACTTTAATAGGTGGAGTTGATCCTCAGGAAGTAAACCGAAAAAAATTTGAGCAAATTTATGAATGTCCTGCATATAGTACTATTGACGAAGCTTTAAGCCATCATCAGCCCAATATAGTTGTGATTTCAGTCCCAACCGCTTTGCATGGCGATGTACTTTTGCAGGTATTAAATAATACGACACCCGAATTAATTCTTTGCGAAAAACCACTTTCTTATCGTATAGAGGAAGCAGCCTTAATGGTAGAAGCATGCAAGGAGAAGGACGTATTATTGTACGTTAATTATATGCGTCGTTGTGATCCCGGTGTTTTGGAAATTAAACGACGACTTGATATGAATGAAATTGAAAAACCTATCAAAGGGGTTGCTTGGTATTCCAAAGGGTTTATTCATAATGGCTCCCATTTCTTAAATTTATTAGAATTTTGGCTCGGTCCTTATCAGCACTCTACCATAATTAATGAGGGACGCTCTTATGGGCAGAATGATAAAGAACCCGATGTTCATGTTTTGTTTGAGCAAGGAGCTATCTTCTTTCTTGCTGCCTGGGAAGAATCTTTTTCTCACTATACATTGGAGCTACTTTCTCCTAGTGGCCGCCTTCGATATGAAAAAGAAGGACAAGAGATTCTATGGGAACAAGCCCAAAAAGATCCTTTTTTTAATGGATATCAGGTTCTTGGACCAGCGGAAAAAATTGATTCAGGGATGAGACGCTATCAGTTGCAAGTTGTTGAGCAATTGGCCAATGTATTAGAAGGTAAGCGAGCGTTTCTCTGTAGCGGGTTTGATGCACTTCAAACCTTAACGACGATACAACATATTTTAAGATAACGGATATGGACATAAATAAATTAGCACTTTTGGGTGGGCCTAAGACGATTTCCTATGCTTTTAAACGTTATAACTCTTTAGGCAAAGAAGAAGCAGAGGCGGCAAAAGCCGTCGTTGAAAGCGGGGTGCTTTCGCAATTTTTAGGCTGTTGGGATCCCGATTTTTATGGAGGCCCAAAAGTAAAAGCGTTTGAGCGGCAATGTGAAGTTTATTTTAATGTTAAGCATGCGATAACCGTGAACTCTTGGACTTCAGGTTTAATTGCTGCAGTAGGAGCGATTGGCATTGAGCCAGGGGATGAGGTTATCGTAAGCCCTTGGACCATGTGTGCGACTGCTACGGCCATTTTGCATTGGAATGCAATTCCTGTATTTGCTGATATTGAGCCTGAAACATTTTGCCTTGATCCTAAATCGGTTGAAGCCAATATTACCCCCTATACCAAAGCTATTCTGGCGGTGGATATATTTGGGCATTCTGCTGATATGGATGCATTAAGAGCGATTGCTGATCAATATCAATTGAAATTAATTACAGATACAGCCCAAGCGCCAGGAACATACTACAAAGGTAGAAAAACTGGCACGCTAGCGGATGTAGGTGGGTATAGTCTCAATTATCATAAGCATATTCATACAGGTGAAGGTGGAATTATTGTTACCAACGATGATGAAATTGCGGAGCGATTACAATTAATAAGAAATCATGCGGAAGCTGTCGTAGGTGATAAAGGCGTAACGAATCTTTCTAATATGATTGGCTATAATTTCAGGTTGGGGGAAATTGAATCGGCTATTGGCATAGAGCAACTTAAAAAATTAGATCAATTAGTTGCTGATCGTCAACGTATAGCTGAGCGTTTAAATCAAGGATTAAGTGAATTACCCGGACTTCGCGTTCCTATTGTTAAGCCCGATTGTACGCATGCCTATTATATGTATCCAATGGTTATTGATGTTAAAGCATTAGGAGTGGATCGAGGGCGACTGAAAGATGCGCTGGAAGCCGAAGGTGTTACGGGGCTAGCGGCAGGCTATGCCAATCTTCATCTACTGCCCATGTATCAGCAAAAAATAGCTTATGGATCAAAAGGATTCCCCTGGACTTCTGATATTTGTCATCGTGAAGTTAATTATAAAAAAGGAATTTGCCCCGTAGCTGAAACCTTACATGAAACATCGTATCTTGGTTTTGAAATGTGTTTAAATCAAATGTCAAATGAAGATACGGATTTAATGGTCAGGGCATTTTGGAAAGTTTGGGATAACTTGGATCAATTAAAATGATTTATCAATTAAATGAAGCTTATTTTGTTCGTCCATTAGCTGAGAGTGATGTCGAAGGGCCTTACCCGTCATGGTTTGAAGATCCAGCGGTTTGCCAGTATAACTCGCACGGTAAATTTTTTAAGACCAAGTCGTATTTCAAAGACTATATTCATGCGATCAATAACGAGGATCGTATCGTTTGGGCTATTTGCCATCACGAATCGGGTCATGTAGGCAACATTAGCTTGCAAGACATTTCGTTTATTAACCGTACAGCAGAATTCGCCATTCTGATTGGCGATAAACTTCATTGGCGCAAAGGTTTGGGTTTACTGGCAGGTGAACGATTATTAGCTCACGGGTTTAATCAGCTTAACTTGGAGCGTATTTATTGTGGTACAGCAGCGACTAATGAGGGAATGATTAATTTGGCTCGAGCTTTAGGCATGGTGCTTGAAGGGACACGACGTCAGCATCTATTTCTAGAAGGTCGTCGTGTTGATTTATTAGAGTATGGGATTTTAAGTTCAGAGTTTAAAAAATTATCATGATGACCATTGTTTCCCATGATGCAGGTGGGGCCGAAGTATTAAGTAGTTATGTAAAGCGAAAGAATTTAAATTGCTTTTATGTGTTGGGTGGGCCTGCTATCTCAATTTTTGAAAGAAAGCTAGGGGCTATTCGTAACGACTCTTTACAAAAAGCTATCGAAAAATCGGATGAAATTTTATGTGGTACTAGTTGGCAATCAGAGCTTGAGTGGGAGGCTATACGCTTAGCTCGGTCTTATGATAAACACTCCATTGCTTTTCTTGATCACTGGGTAAATTTTAAAGAGCGATTCCTTCGGCATGGTCAATTAAATCTTCCCGATGAAATTTGGGTGGGAGATGAAGTGGCAGAAGACATAGCGAGAAATATATTTACCTCTGTGCCCATTAAAGTAGTCGCTAATCCTTATTTTGAGGATATACGTCAAGAATTAAAAACAATGGCTAACGAAAAAAAAATTGCATCCGAATCGTTATCTATTTTGTACGTGTGTGAGCCGATTAGAGAGCATGCATTAAAACAATACGGGCGAGAAGATTATTGGGGCTATACGGAAGAAGACGCATTACGCTTTTTTCTTTCAAACGTAAATAGCTTTGGCACGATCGATCAAATCGTAATACGCCCCCATCCTTCGGAGTCTAAGGATAAATATAATTGGGTGCACAACGAGTTTGATTTACCCCTAGTCATAGGAGAGCGGACGTTGGTTGAAGAAATTATGGATTGCCGTGTTGTCGTGGGTTGTCAATCGATGGCCATGGTTATCGGCTTGTTAGCCGGGAAAAAAGTGATTAGTGCAATTCCTCCTGGCGGAGCTGCCTGCAACCTACCTCATGCTGAAATAATATCGCTACAGACTTTAGGGGCATTGTCGAATTAAAAATAGTTTGTAACCTGCACTCAAATCTGACTTTTTACCTAAAGCATTCAAAATATGGTGAATAGATACAATAATTTTTTTAGTATGTTAGGGTGGTCATCCGGATGCCATGGTGGTGTCAAAGATTAAAATAACCTTTTGTGAATTATAATGACTATTAGTGAAGAAATAAAACCGATTAAAGCACTACACTATTGTACTCGCTGCTGTGTGCCAGAAACGCTCGAAGGTGTAGATTTTGATGATCTGGGCATATGTACCTCTTGCCGATCGTCGGAAGAAAAAATGCACATTAATTGGATGGCACGAGAAGAGCAATTACGTAAAATTTTAGAAGAGGCACGCGCCAAAGCAGGGACTAATTATGATTGTGTATTACCTATTTCGGGTGGTAAAGATAGTTTTTTCCAAGCGCATGTATTAGTTAAGGTTTATGGTTTAAAGCCTTTGGCAGTTACGTTTAGCCATAATTGGTTTTCTGAAACCGGGTTTTATAATTTACAGCGTTGTCTTCAGGTGTTTGATCTTGATCATTTGCAATTTACGCCTGCCCGGGGTTTGGTTAACCGTTTGGCTAAGAAATCATTAGGCGCGATAGGAGATTCCTGTTGGCATTGTCATTCAGGTGTGGGAGCATTTCCCTTACAGATAGCCACCCGGTTTAAAATACCTTTATTGGTATGGGGAGAGTCTATTGCTGAAAACGATGGGCGTGCCTCTTACAATAAGCCTTGCCATACCTTTGATCGCGATTATTTTACCAAGGTTTCGGCAAGGTTAACCTCCAAAGAAATGGTAGATCAAGAGCTGACTGCTAAAGATCTTTATCCATTTGAATTACCAAGTTACGAAGAAATTGGTGAAACAGGGGTTTGGGGAATTCATTTAGGGGATTATCTCTTTTGGGATGATGAACGCCAGACCGAATGGATTCGTGATGTTTACGGTTGGCGAGAGACCGAAATGGAAGGGGCTTATAAAGGCTATAAAAGCGCAGAATGTATTATGGCGGGTATGCATGATTTTACCTGTTATTTAAAGCGAGGTTTTGGTCGCTCCACATGGCAAGCGGCGGTGGATGTACGTAATGGGCTTCTAACTAGGGAAGAAGGGTTTGAACTCATTAAACGTCACGACCAAGAGCGCCCCGAAGCGCTGGATTATTATTTAAAAATAACCGGGTTAAGTGAGCAAGAATTTTACGAAGTTATGAAAAGTAAAAAACTAGATCGCCTTAAAGAAGTGGACTTAACGATTCGTCCTAAAGAAAAACCCAATGCGGAGCGTATAGTTCCTTTTGTAGAGCAAATAATCGAAAAACATTTGCATGCTCCCGATCCACGTATCGCCAAAGCATCTAAGAGTTTAAATGATGAGTAATCTATTTCTAACTTACGCCATCCCTGAATTGGTTCAAAAATTAACCAATGGAGAGCTGTCTACACAGGACTTAGTAAAAGAAGTGGCTAAGTCAATTAAGGCAACGGAAGAAGAGACGCATGCATGGGTATGTTATGACGTGGAACAATTATTGATGGACCTCAATAAGCCCTCTAAAGCCAGTTCCCTAGGCAGTCTAATAGATACGAAAAAAACTAGTGCAGGGCTTGGCGGTATTCCCTTTGGCGTAAAAGATATATTTAATACCAAAGCATTTCCTACCGAAATGGGATCACCTATATGGAAGAATTTTACTCCGGGTAATAATGCTAGAGTGGTCGACTCATTGCTTTTTGCCGGTGGGCTTCTTATAGGTAAGACAGTTACAGCAGAGTTTGCGGTGCATGCGCTGAATGAAACCCTTAATCCCCATCATGCAGCCATGACACCAGGCACATCATCAAGCGGCTCAGCTGCCGCTGTGGCAAGAGGCATGGTCCCTTTTGCGTTGGCTAGTCAGACGGCAGGTTCTATTATTCGACCGGCGAGCTTTTGCGGTGTTTGGGGGATGAAGCCTTCGTTTGGCATGATTCCGCGCACAGGCGTGCTTAAGACCACGGACTCATTGGATACCATAGGATTTGTTGCAGCGCATGCAAAAAGCTTAAGGCCCATTCTTCATCATACAAGAGTAAAGGGACCTAATTATCCTTTTGTTTACGAGCAGGTCGACAAACGAGGGGATTTCCCAAAAAAGAAAGATAAGCCTTGGCGCGTAGGGTTTGTGAAAACCCATACGTGGGACGGGGCTACGGATTATGCTAAAAGCGCTATTCAAAGCTTAGTCAATAAAATAAGCCATGAAAGCAATTTTATAGTGGAAGAAATTCGATGGCCTAATGAATTCCATGAGGCTCATGCCACGCATGCAACGATTTATGCCAAATCGTTAGCCTATTACTTTCAAAATGAAAAGAAAATGTCTAATCAATTAACGGCAATAATGAGCGAGATGATTGATGCAGGAGAGCCTATAACCTCGGAGCAATTTTTAAAAGCGTTAGAACAACAAACGTATTTTATTCGCGAGCTTGATAAATTATTTGCACCTTATGATTTTATAGTCTCGTTAGGTACCTCAAGCTCTGCTCCCCAAAGGTATGTCGAAGAATTACCGGACCCTTCTTTATTGTGGACCTTAGGGCATCTTCCCTCCATTGCAGCACCTAGCTTTCGATGCCCTCACCATCTTCCGTTTGGGGTACAATTTACGGCGCGAAAATGGAATGACTATGTCCTTTTACAAGGTATAGAAGAATTGGTTAACCGAGAATTAATCCCTGCAGGAAGCCAAGCGATACATTCTACTGAAGCTATGGAGAATTTATCTAATAATGAGTTTGCCTAGTCCAATGCTTTTGGTTTTGACCGCCCTGGAAGAAACGTGGGGGAAGTCAGAGCCTTTATTATTTTTAGGGGAATGGTGTAAGCTTTATGATAGACGTTCTGTTTGGGAAAATCGCTCTCACGTAGTTTTTCCATTTCATTGGGATGATAGGGCAAAGCTTGCGGAAGATTATCAGTATTTAAATGCATTACACCAGCGGTTGTTGAGCGCGCTAGCGGTAACCTTAAATAACCTACACCAAGTTCATTATTCGTTACGTTACTGGCAAATTTTATTAGACCCATGGTTATTAACCTATATCAGTACGCTTTTTGATCGTTGGGAGATGATAAGGCTTGTTTTTAAGAGCAATGACAGTGTCGATGTTATTTTTTTAGAGACAGAACACCAAGAACTTTCGTCGTTCTCTTATGCTGAATTTATCAAAGATGCTTTATCGGATCGATGGAATCAATTACTGTATCAACGCATTATAAAAGACTACTATCCCGATCGTTATACGTTACGCGAGACGGTATGGGAGCCAAAGGTAAAAGAGTCGCAGGCTTTAAAGGCTTTAAGAAAAAGTAGCATGCTAGGGAAATTATTTTCAAAGTTAGATTCTTTTTTAGGCCGCTGTTCTTCTACGTATAATGTTTTATTTTTTATGTCCAATTTTAATCCCTTGGCTTTGGTGTATTTGAATCTTCATCTTGGCCAAATACCTCGATTTTTTTTAAACGAGTTCAAATTACCTAATAGCTCAGATTTTCAAAAGGATGCGTCTCAGCGAGCCTCAATGAAGTTTCATTTTAAACCACAAACGGTATTTGAAGAATTTATTAAAGACTATGTGTTAGATGATTTACCCATCAGTATCGTAGAAGGCTATCATTCCTTGCGGCAAAGAGCCCAAAGTATAAAGATTAAAACCAAAGCCATTGTTACAGCCGGAGGTCATTGGACGGAGGTCGTGGCTAAATTCTTTTTTGCACAACAGATCGCCTTAGGGAAAAAACTAGTTGTGCTTGAGCATGGCGGCTCTTTACCGGCAACCAAGGAGCTATTTGATTTTGAAGAGGATATTGCCGATATTAAAGGTACTTGGTTTTTACCTTATCATGCTCGCCATGTGCAAGTGCCGCCATCGAAATTGGTTAATCGGTATAAACCTAAATGGTCTAAAAAGCATGTAGGCAAATACTGTGCAGTGATTGGGAATGAATGCTCTCGCTTTGCTTACCGATGTCATTTTTATCCTATTGGCTCGCAATGCTTAACCTCCTTTGATTTAGTGATGCAGTTTTATGATGATTTGAATCAGCCGATTAAAGACTGTTTTAAAATAAAGCCTTACCCTAATCAAGGAATAAACACACTAAAACGGTATGAAGATCGATTAGGAGCAGGGCAAATTTTCTCTGAAACAAGTATCGATCAGGTTTTTAGGCAATCCCGCATTATTATTTGTACTTATCCTGAAACAACCTTTGCGGAGGCTATGGTTTCAGCGATTCCGACTATTATGCTTTATCCGCAAGAACTTTATGAGAGGCATCCCGTTACCAGGCCTATCATCGATTTATTACGAGAATCTAAGATTATTTTTCACGATGCTCGATTAGCCGCTGAACATCTTAACCATGTTTGGGATGATGTTTATGCATGGTGGAATGAGCCTTGCATAGTAGGAGCTAGAGTAGCTTTTGGCGAACAAGCGCTGGGTTTTACGAAACATTGGCAGAGGGAATGGAAGAAATTTATTAATACTAACGTAAAGGTAGCCTAATTGAGCCGTATACTAAAAGAAGCTTTGAAAAAAAGTGTTCCTCGCCTACTTCATTGGGGCGATAAGACCAAAGTCGGGCGTTATATTTTTGAGCAAGCACAGAACATGGCAATGGCTAGAACACAGCAGGTTGAATACAAAGGAACGACATTAACTTTTTCCTTACCTAATGATTTAAATCGCTTTCGAATACAGACATTCGCTAGCAAAGAGCCTGAAACACTGCAATGGATTGAAAGTATTCCCAGTGGCTCTATAGTTTGGGATATTGGTGCCAATATTGGTTTGTATACGTGTTATGCAGCTAAGGCCCGCCAATGCCGTGTTTTTGCATTTGAACCTTCTGTTTTTAACCTAGAGTTGCTCGCTAGAAATGTTTTTCTCAATGCCCTCATAGGACAAGTTACCCTTATTCCATTACCGCTTACAGAGCAACTTGCGATAAATACCTTAAGCTTAACCACGACAGAGTGGGGCGGCGCCTTATCGACCTTCGGTGAAAATTATGGGCATGACGGGCAGGCTATAAATAAAGTATTTGAATTTAGCACATTAGGCATTTCAATTGCTGATGCGGTAGAACACCTTCATATCCCGCATCCTGACTATATAAAAATGGATGTAGATGGTATTGAGCACTTAATTTTAAAAGGTGGATTAAGTGTCTTAAAAAAAGTTAAAAGCATTTTAATTGAGATTAATGATGCCTTTGAAGAACAAAAAATAAGTTCGGTGGATTATTTAACACAGGCAGGATTAACCTTAAAAGAGAAACGTCGCGCCGAGATGTTTGAAAATGGCATGCATCAATATAGTTATAATCAAATTTGGCATCGTATAGGGAAATCATTATGAATATTCTTGCACTTATACCCGCGCGGATGGGGAGTAGTCGGTTTCCGGGTAAACCCTTAGCTCCAATTTTGGGGAAGCCCATGATTGGTCATGTGTATGAGCGAGTCATAAAAAATCGCTTGTTAACGGCAACCGCGGTCGCTACCTGTGACCAAGCCATTGTGGATTACATTAAGAGCATTGGTGGCCGGGCCGTGATGACGGGAAGTCAGCACGAACGCGCTTCCGATCGATGTGCTGAAGCGTTAAAAATCATAGAAGAAGAGGATGGGCTATCTTATGATATTATAGTCATGGTTCAAGGGGATGAGCCCATGACCCATCCTGATATGATTACCGAAGCGCTAACCCCAATGCTTCACGATCCGGATTTATTAATTACCAATTTATTAGGAAAAATAGATTCGAATGCTGAGTTTGAAGATCGCAATTGCATTAAAGTCGTCTGCGATTTGCAGAAAAATGCCCTTTATTTTTCAAGAGAACCCATTCCAACACGCTGTAAGGTTAAGGATGTTCCTATGGGGAAACAAGTATGTGTTATCCCTTTTCGGCGAAATTTCTTATTGCAATATACCGCAATGAATCCAACACCTTTAGAAATAGCAGAATCAGTAGACATGATGCGGATTTTAGAACACGGGATGAAAATCCGTATGGTCCCTACACGCTATAATACTCACGCAGTGGATACACCGGCTGATCTTACAAAAGTAGAGTCGCTAATGGAAAAAGCCGTTGAGTTAGCCGAGTGAGGTGATATGGCTTGTCAACACACCCTCGGTGTATGGGATGCTGATGAAAATCCATGGGTGGAATTTCCAGGCATCGTTTATAGCTGGAATGGCCATACGGCTCTTGAGGGGCAGTATTCGTTACTAAGTTATGTCGAAGCGCATGGTGAGCGATTAAGAAAGAAGTACTTAGCTTTTACTCATGAATTAGGGCAAACCGAAATTCATGGTAAACGATGCAGTGAGCATTTAGTCCTTAAGGGGGGATTAAACTATTGGTGGATGACTTTATTGGTAGAGAAGCATTTTCAACATTTTCCACTGATTGATGCTATTCGTCTTATTGCCTTAGAAGAGTTACTAATAAAGCATGCTCCGCAGCAATTGATAGTTGCTAGCGCCAATGTGACATTACATCGAACTTTAAAAGCATTATGCCAGGCGTTAGGGATTGATTATCAACGGCAGAAATTACCGCCTTCGCCAACCACTGAGAAAAGGAAATTATACGATATTTTTCCTAAGCCTCTTCAAGCGCTCCTTACCTTAATACGTTGTGTGCGCACAAATAGGAAATTTGTACCAGCAAAAAACATCGATTGGTTTCCTTCTCCATCTTTATTTGTATGTGGTTATTTTGCTAACGTGAATGAGGAGCAGGCAGAGCGGGGTATTTTCCAATCACGGTATTGGGGAAGCTTACATAATCTGCTGCAAGAGTTAGGCCTGAAAGTCAATTGGCTGCACCATAATGTCCATTATCCTGAAACCGCAGTCCATTGGATTAATAGTTTTAATCAGAATAAGGAAAGCCAAGGCTTTCATCACCTTTTAGAATCCTATTTATCTTGGCGTGTTATTTTTAAAACCATTAAAAAATGGTTCGAATTAGTCATTCTTTCGTTGCGTTTTCGCCAAATAAAGCGGGCTTTTCGTGTCCAAGGTAGTGCCTTATCCTTGTGGCCGTTAATGAAAAAACATTGGATAAATAGCCTACGAGGCCCCTTAGCAGTGACTAACCTTTTAATGGTTGAATGGTTCGAAAGCGCGTTTCAGGCTATGCCATTTCAAAAACTGGGGTTATATCTATGCGAGAATCATCCATGGGAGCAAGCACTGCTTTATGCTTGGAAAAAACATGGACATGGACAGCTTGTTGGGGTGGCTCACGCGACGATACGTTTCTGGGATTTGCGTTATTTTTTTGATCCACGCATGCTTCAGCAAATGCCTCGCCCCCATTTGATAGCATTAAATAGCGATGGCGCTTTAAAAGCCTACAGGGACATGCAATTTCCTAAGAAAGAATTAATAGCATGTGAAGCGTTGAGGTATACGTATTTAAATGCTGAGAGAGGAGCTAAGACAACAAGCGAATTCAAGCAGCTGCTGATTTTAGGCGATATCCTTTTTTCTACGACTGACTGCATGTTGAAATTATTAGAGGCCGTAGCAAGTAGCCTCTCACCTTCTTTTTGTTTGACACTCAAACCTCATCCGGTATGTCCTATCAATGTAGCGGACTATCCGCGCTTGGCATTAAATTTGACAACAGAGCCTTTGGAGAGGATTTTGCACAATTATGACGTGGCTTATGCTAGTGATAGCACGTCTGCTGCAGTAGACGCCTATTATTCAGGCTTAAGTGTCGTGGTATTTTTAGACCATAAAAAGCTAAATTTTAGCCCTTTACGAGGTTATGCAGCGACTTATTTTGTGAGTCATGCTCAGGAGTTGCTGCATTGTTTGAATACATTTGAAGCGAACACCAAAGCAGAGCAAGTCAAGCAGGATTTATTTTTTTTAGATTCCCATTTGCCTAGGTGGAGAAAATTGCTTGAGCCGATCGTTTAAAAGTGATCCAAATAGAGGAGTTGAAGTATGAAAACAGTTATCCTTTGCGGTGGTTATGGCACTCGCATTCGGGATGTGGCAGACGATATTCCTAAGCCTATGATACCGATAGGTGGTTTTCCTATTTTATGGCATTTGATGAAATACTATTCCGCTTATAACCATAAAGAATTTGTCCTATGCTTAGGCTATAAAAGTCAAATCATCAAAGATTTTTTCTTGCATTACGAGTTGCACACGCGGGATTGCACCATAACCCTAGGTTTGGAAAAAAATGTTCAATTTCACACGAAGCACCAAGAAATGGATTGGCAAGTGACGTTAGCCGACACCGGCTTGCAAACGATGACTGGTGGACGGATAGCTAAGATTAAATCGTATATTGGTAATGATGAGCATTTTTTTCTAACGTATGGGGATGGCGTTAGTAATATTGATTTGGATGCCTTGTTAGCTTTTCATAAAAGTCACGGTAAGATGCTAACGGTGAGTGGGGTACGCCCTCCGGGACGTTTTGGTGAATTAATCGGTGATAAGGAGGGGCTTGTAACAGAGTTCAATGAAAAGCCCCAAGCCACTGGTGGGCGAATTTCAGGTGGCTTTTTTGTTTGTCGTCGAGAATTGTTGGATATCTTAGAGCCGCGCAATGATCTTGTTTTTGAACAAGAAACCATGCCTTATTTAGTAAGAGATCGCCAATTAATGGTTTATAACCATGATGATTTTTGGCAATGTATGGATACTTATAGAGATTGGCAATTATTAAATACAATGATAGAAGAAGGTCGTGCACCGTGGTTAATTTGGTAGAAACGTTAAGTTTATTTCGTGGTAAGCGAGTTTTAATCACAGGCGATACCGGCTTTAAGGGCTCCTGGTTAGCTTTATGGCTCAATAGCCTAGGCGCTAATGTTTTTGGTTATGCATTGCCACCGCTAAGAGAAGAAGATCATTTTAATTTATTAGGTTTAAATAAGCAGATTGATCATTGCGACGGGGACATTTGCAATAAAGAAGCGCTAAGCAATTTTTTTAAAAAGGCAGAGCCAGAATTTGTTTTTCATCTGGCGGCCCAAGCGCTTGTAAGAGCATCTTATGAACAACCCAAGGCTACATTTGAAACCAACGTCATGGGCTCCGTTAATGTGCTTGAATGTGTAAAAGAGAGTTCCTCTGTGCGGGCACTGATCTATGTTACCTCCGATAAATGCTATAGAAATAAAGAATGGATTTGGGGGTATCGAGAAAATGATGAGCTTGGCGGCCATGATCCTTATAGTGCCTCTAAGGCAGCGGCTGAGATTGTATTTTCCGCTTATTGCGATTCCTTTTTTAAGACGCGTGCTAATTTTGGCTACGCTAGTGTGCGAGCAGGGAATGTTATTGGAGGAGGGGATTGGTCTAGCGATAGAATTGTCCCTGATTGTATTCGTGCGCTATCCGCACAACAGCCTATTACATTACGCAATCCCCAAGCAACTCGTCCTTGGCAGCATGTATTAGAGCCTTTATCCGGTTATCTTACGCTGGCTTCGGTGCTCTGGCAGAAACCTAGCCATTATTCTGGGGCATGGAATTTTGGACCTTTAAGCCAAGCAACTCAAAGTGTGCAATGTTTGGTAGAGGCCATTATTAATCAATGGGGGGCGGGTGCTATAGAAATTCAATCGCAAGGGCATCTTCATGAAGCAGGGTTATTAAGTCTTAACAGTGATAAGGCACAGCATCTTTTAAATTGGAATATACGCTGGAATTTTGCCAAGACCATTGCTGCCACGGTGGATTGGTATAAGGCCTTTTTAGCAGGGCAATCGATTAACCAATTTAGCAACGAGCAAATAAAAAAATACATGGAGAAAATATAGATGATTGATGGGGTTATCATTACACCTTTACGCCAAATTTTAGATGAGCGCGGCAAGGTCATGCACATGCTCAAAGTAGGGGATGCAGCATTTAAAGATTTCGGTGAAATTTATTTTTCTTGCGTCTATCCTGGCGCGATTAAGGGGTGGCATATTCATAAAAACATGACACTCAATTACGCAGTCCCTCATGGCCATATTAAATTTGTACTTTATGATGAACGGCCAAATAGCCCAACCTTTGGCAATATCCAAGAGCTATTTTTAGGTGTCGACAACTACTGCTTGGTCACCGTCCCCCCTATGGTGTGGAATGGGTTTAAAGGCATCGGCACGGATATGGCTATTGTTGCGAATTGTGCCACTATCCCCCACGATGCCAATGAAATCGATCGACGCGATCCGTTTGATGATTCAATTCCCTATGATTGGGATATAAAGCATCGATGAAAATATTAATTACCGGAGGGTTTGGTTACCTTGGCGGGCGATTAGCGCGATACCTTGCCTTGCAAGAAAATTATGAGCTTATTCTTGGCTCAAGAACAGAACAAAGGGTACCCGACGGGTTAACCAAAGCAAAAACGGTGCAGATACAATGGGATTCGCCCTTTGCTTTGCAGGAAATTTGCCGCAAAGTCGATGTGATTATTCATGCTGCAGGAATGAATGCAGAAGAGTGTAGCACAAATCCTTACGCGGCTTTCCAATTCAATGCATTAGGCACAGCGAGTTTACTGCAAGCAGCTATTCAGAAGGGTGTTAAGCGGTTTATTTATATTTCTACGGCGCATGTTTATGGTTCTTTAGTAGGCACTATTACTGAGGAAACCTGTACGGCAGGATTGCACCCTTACGCTGCATCCCATAGAGCTGCAGAAGACATGGTGCGCTTTGCTCATAGTAAACAAGAAATCGAAGGGATGGTTATTCGGTTATCCAATGCATTTGGTTATCCTATGCATAAAAAGGTTAATTGTTGGATGCTCTTAGTCAATGAGCTTTGCCTACAGGCGATGACGACGAATAATATGATTTTAAAATCATCAGGATTGCAGCGAAGAGATTTTATCCCTATCCAAGAGGTTTGCCGTGCTCTTGCACACCTGCTTACTCTTAAGGTCGTAGGCACGGGTGTCTTTAATCTAGGTAGTGAATGGGCACCTACCGTTTGGGAAATGGCGATGCTAATCCAAAAGCGCTGTGAGTCACAATTTGGGTTTTTACCTTCTTTATCAAGAGTGAATCCAAAAGATGAACGTTCTCTGCCATTAACCTATTCTATCCAAAAATTAAAAGACACCGGGTTTCAACTGGGTGAACATAAAAGCAACGAAATTGATGAATTGCTTAATTTTTGTAAGGTGCAATTTTCCAAAAGGCATGCGTCATGTTGAGCGCAGCGAAACATCGCTCAATTTGTGTTGAAGGGGAATAGGCATGACTAGCCAATCTTTTATTATCTTAGGCGGCGCAGAATTACCTTGGATTTATCCATTAGGACTTGCCCTCAATGAGCTTGGTAAAACAACGATCATTCGTCTTGGTGCTTCAACATCTATCAGACCACCGCCAGTGAACTGGCCTTTTGCAAAAGTGCCTCTGAATTTTCAACGATTATCGTGGAATTATCCTCCTGGGTTTAATGGAACATTTTCTTCCCTTTTTACCTGGCTTATTCGTGCGAGGTTTAGGAACGTCATAGAGAACCACTATAAAGCTGTGGGAGAAGAGCCATTTGTAATCACGCCCTATCCCCAATTTTTTAAATACGTTGGAAAAAGTGACCCGTCTCGTTTGATTTATTTAAATTACGATGATCTGGCTGTGGCTGGTAAGACAGGGGAATATACCTACTTAGCAGCAGAAAATAAATTGGCGCAACAGGCGGGCACCATTTTTTGCTGCTCCCAATTCCAGACTATGGAGTTTCGTTCTCGGTTTAAAGATAAATCCGATAGAATTTTCCATTCCCCGCACGGAATAAATCCATCTTTTATTAATCCAGAACCTTTATCGGAGCCAAAGCCCAATACCATTTGTATCATGGGTGCTTTATCTTCGCGTTATGACTGGTCTCTGATTTATCAGGTAGTAAAAAAATTACCGAGTTTTCAGTTTTCATTTATTGGGAATATCGATAAAGAAATAGAGCGCTCTTCCCAAGAAGAATGGGCTAAGTCACTTAAAGCCACCTTATATTTGCCGAATGTTTCTCATGTTAAAGGCCTGCCGTATCGGGATACAGCTTCTTATTATTGGCAAAGTACCGTAAATTGGATGCCTTACCGTAGCGATCTTCGCTTTGTTCAAGCCAGTTGCCCTCTAAAGCTCATGGATGGTCTTGCTAGTGGTAGGCCTATCATTAGCGCCGATGTGCCAGAATGCCGCCTTTACGCGCCATGGGTTAAGATTTATCAAACGGTGGATGAGGCTGTTGCTTTATTGGTTAGTGCTTCTGAGGATAGCGGGTCACAACGATTGGCACAGGTGCAATTTGCTGCTAATAATACGTGGGGCGCAAGGGCTGAAAAAATAATACAACATTTGCCTTAATCGAGATGAAATAATTAGATCATTAATGATATTATGCACGTATTAATTATTCCGTCAGAACATTTTTTGACCTCCAATTACCCCTTGGGTGGGATTTTTCAATTCCATCAGGCGGTAGCATTACATGGAGCTGGTTATAAAGTAGGTGTTATTTCCCCGGGTGCGACTACACCCCGTTTTATTTTAAAACCCTATATATACCCTAAATTTGAATTAAGCCATGGCTTTCCTGTTTATCGCCATTATAGAAGAGCATGGTATCCTCAGCGTTGGTTGAAGCCCCATGCAGGAATAAAATATGCGCAAGAGCAGGGAGTTTCACTATATAAACGCTACAAAGAGCAATTTGGAAAGCCTGATTTGATTCATGCGCATAATATTAAATACGCAGGGTTTATCGCTCAGGCGATAGGGATAAAAGAACAGATCCCTTATATTATTACCGAGCACAGCAGCCTATTCTTGACTAGCAATTTAACATCAGATTGGTCTAATGCAATGAAAGGAGCCGCGAACTGCGGTATGATTACCGCAGTTAGTCAAAGCTTAGCTTCTTCAATGCAGCAAAGGCTTCATGTTGAGTGCATCGATGTTTTACCCAACATTATAGATCCCTTTTTTATTGAATCCCCTTTAGTGCGACATCAAAATGATGCATTTGTATTTCTTAATGTTGCTTCGTTAGATGCCAACAAAAACCAAGCTAATTTAATTAAAGCGTTTGCGCAATATTTTCGCGGCCAGCCAGCGCAGTTACGCATTGGCGGCCAAGGACCTCTTGAGCGGCAATTAAAAAAATTAACTGAGAAATTATCGATTAATGAACAAGTTATTTTTTTAGGATTATTAGATCGTCCAGCGGTATTAAGAGAAATGCAATCGGCTGACTG
>JAGVKL010000010.1 GCA_020050595.1 Legionellales bacterium | reverse complement strand
CTTTTCCGCTTCCTGACGGTCGCGGTTCGGATGGCTTTGTTGGGCGTCGGATGGACTTTTCCGCTTCCTGACGGTCGCGGTTCGGATGGCTTTGTTGGGTGTCGGATGGACTTTTCCGCTTCCTCACGGTCGCGGTTCGGATGGTTAGTTGCTGGGCTCCCTAACGTGAATCCGAACCGCGACCGTGAGGGAGCGGAACAGTTTTTTCATATACGTAGGTTTTGCTAATTTGCTCAGAGCTCGGCCTATCCATGATCATCGATCATGACGCCTACCATCTCGGCAGGCTGGAGAATTAGGGACATCTTTCGTTTTTTCTTGCCATTCGCTAGGCGTGTAGAGGTGTAAGCTTAAAGCGTGCAAGCCAGTTGAAAATTCGTCTTGCAAGAGATGATTAACTAAGCGGTGACGAGCAACGCGATTTAAATGCTCAAATTGGTTAGAAACAGCGATTACTTTAAAATGCGTTTCTGAACCTGCGGGTACATGATGACGGTTTGATTCATTTTCGATAGTTAATGAAACTGGCTTTAATTCCATGGATAATGCATCATGTATGCGTTGCTTACGGGACATTGGCGATTGATAGTTGTTCAAGGTAGATAAAGTATACGCAGCAAATACTGAATTGTCATATCTTATTGAGGATTTTATGAAATTTAAAAAGCAAAGGGGATTTACGTTAATCGAATTAATGATTGTGATTGCAATTATTGGGATTCTTGCTTCATTAGCTATACCGGCCTATCAGGATTATACCGTCAGGGCGCGGGTATCTGAGGGCTTAGAGATGGCCTCGGCTGCTAAATTAGCTGTGGAAGAGGTGGCGATAACGGAGCATCAATTACCCGAAAATCAGGCGAAAACAGGGTATACCACACCATCGCCGACGCCTAATGTAGCTTCGATTGTGATTGGCTCTCAAGGCGTAATTACGATAACGTACACAAAAACGGCTGGAGAGGGGACTATCATCATGGCACCCACGTTATCGGAGCAGGGCGATATTACTTGGAATTGTAAAGAAGGTACCTTACTGGGTAAATATCGACCTGCTAGCTGCCGGTAAGTGTTTACGTAATGGCGTCAGCTTAAGGCGCCATCGCGAACAATGGCTAAATCTTACTAGCAATGAGGCATGAAAAGAGCACTGTAGGGCGGGAGGTTCTATGTTAGACCGTTGCATACAGGGATGTATGCAGCGATCGCAGGGATGCGGGTTTGTCTAACATAGAACCTCCCGCCCTACAGTGCGTCGCACGCCCACAAATGGGACTAAGAGAGCCAGAACAGAGTAGTGAGGGATGACGCCTTAAGTTGACGCTATTACCTGACCGGTTACATATTGGGTAATTTTTTAGACACAAGTTCATTTTTCAGCCGAACATAATCAGGTAAGCCGTCCTTATAAGTGGGGTAGGCTTCCCCTTGAATGAGCGGTAAGAGGTACCTGCGGCAAGCTTCAGTGATGCTCATGCCGTCTTCCCCGATAAATTCCTTGGGCATTTTCTTTTCTTGGTTCGCTACATTGGCGAGGGGTACATGATTGATGGTCCAGTGATAAGGAGAATCCTGCGTGCGGGCAATAATGGGCATAATCGCGTTTTCGCCGCTTAATGCCAGCTCAACGGCAGCTTTGCCTAAAGCATAAGCCTGCTCAAGATCCACTGCGGAGGCAATGTGTCTTGCCGCACGTTGTAAATAATCTGCAACCGCCCAATGGTATTTTAAATGAAGTTCGCTCTTAATGAGCTCGGCAATGACAGGGGCGACACCACCTAATTGAGCATGGCCGAAGGCATCACGAATCCCTGCATCGCTTAAGAATTTCCCTTCCGTATTGCGAATACCTTCTGAAACCACAATTACGCAGTAACCGTATGTTTCTACACACTCCATCACGCGTTTTAAAAATTTCATTTGTTGAAAAGGAACTTCTGGAAATAAAATAATATGCGGAGGTTCACTTTTATCTTTCCCTGCTAAGCCGCTACTTGCTGCAATCCACCCTGCATGACGTCCCATTACTTCTAAAATAAAAACTTTGGTCGACGAAGCAGCCATGGATGCTACATCAAAGCCTGCTTCTAGGGTAGAAATAGCCGTATATTTTGCTACGGATCCAAATCCTGGGCAGGTATCGGTATACGGTAAATCATTGTCTACCGTTTTAGGAATCCCGATACAGGTAACAGGATAGCCTGCTGCCTGGCTCATGTTAGCTACTTTATTTGCGGTGTCTTGCGAATCACCACCGCCATTATAAAAGAAATACCCAATATCATGTGCTTTAAATACATCAAGCAAGCGCTCGAATTCATCCCCCGTATCTTTTAATTTATAACGACAGGAGCCAAAAGCGCCCGAAGGTGTTTCTAAGAGCTTAGCAATCATTGCATCCTCTTCAAGGGAAGTGTCGATGAGCTCCTCATGCAACGCACCAATAATGCCATTTTTAGCTGCAAAAACCTTACCAATGCTTTCTGGGTGTTGACGTGCTGTCTGAATAACCCCGCAAGCAGACGCATTGATTACCGCGGTTACTCCCCCGGATTGGGCATAAATTGCATTTTTTACGGCCATACATTCTCCTTAAGTCGCTATCACATCTCGGTATGAATTCTCATATTCCTTTAAGACGCCGTCAATACTTTGTATCAGTTTATCGAAAGCTGTTTTCAGTTCGCGGGTATGTTTCACGGTCCTGGCTAGATTTTCTAAGCGAGCTACACATTGCTGTAAGAGCGGGACACCGGAAAAGCAGCAGGCGCCGTGTAATTTGTGGGCGACCCGTTCTAATTCTTTTAAATTATTGGCTTGCATGAAACGAATGAATTCTTGCCTATTTTTGCGCAATTCTTCCGTAAGATGAAAAAGAAATTCTTTTGCTAACGCTTCATTGCCGGAGACTTTTTGAATACATAAAGGCCAGTTAATGGCTGCTTCTTTGGTTTCATTGATGATATGCAGTAAGTTGCTTAATAGAATTTTCTCATCAATCGGCTTTTGCAAGCACAGAATAATTCCTGCATTGGTTAATAGCTCTTTATTTAAATCACCATGATTAGCGCTAATTAAGATAATAGGCGTAGTTTTATTTAATAAGGATTCTTGATGAATTAGGGTAGCTGCTTCTATGCCATTGAGGTCAGGCATTTGTAAATCTAAAAGGATGATATCAAAACGCTTTTTATTAGATAGCGCGACGGCTTTTTTGCCATTTTCTACCGTGATAATGGATGCTTTTTCGTCTAAAAGAGAATGCAGCAGCATTCGATTGACGGCATTATCTTCAGCTACAAGCAACTTAGGTTTTGCACAATACAATTGGACGCGCAGGTCATCTAATTCTGAATGTTCGGGTTTAGTAAAGGTACCATGATTAACTAGAGCATCCACCGTTTCGTGTAATTTTTGGATGTTAGGTGGCTTGAATAAGAATCCTTGCGCTCCCAACATTTCGTAGTCATGAATAGGCCATTTTGAAATTAAAACGCAAGGCATTGTTTGCTTATGCAAGATAGCGGCGACTTGTTGTTCGCATCCTTGGTTTACATTGACGAAAGCTAAATGATAATCGGGGTGTTGGTTGAAAGCTTCTTCTAATTGGGCAAAAGCTTCCACGCGCAGACAATGAATACCCCAGTACCCTAAACCGTTGCATAAGGCTTCTAGATGCAAGGGATTATCGTCAAAACAAATAACGTTTAAATTGGCAAAACGATGCGTTTGATGTTTTTCCACTTCGTAGGCTGCTAATTTTTCTAATTTCATTTCAATAGTAAACGTTGAGCCTTTATGGAGGTCGCTTTTTAACGTAATTCGCCCTTGCATATGCTCGGCTAGTTTTTTACAAATCGCAAGACCTAACCCAGAGCCGCCATACCGCCTTGTAATACTAGTATCGCCTTGATTAAAGGCTGTAAAAAGCGTGGTTTGATTTTCCGGTGATATACCAATACCGGTATCCGTTACAGATAGACAAAGGGTATAGTCTTTATCAGTTTCTTGTTCAAGGCTCGTGCGTACTAACACATAGCCTTGTTCAGTAAACTTCACAGCATTACTGACTAAATTACTAATCATCTGTTTAATTCGCAGAGGATCACCCAACATGGTTTTAGGGACATCAATCGCTGTGGCAGGAATCAAATCGATACCTTTTTTATGCGCCATGGGTGCGATTAATGCGAGAACTTCGTCGATACAAACGCGTATATCTAATGGGATACAGTCTAAATGAAGTTTGCCTGCATCCATTTTCGAGTAATCAAGAATATCGTTAATAGTGGCCAATAAATCTTGGGCTGATGATTTAATAGTTTTGACATAATCAAGCTGCAAAGAATCCAATTTGCTATCTAAAAGCACATTGGTAAAGCCAATAATCCCATTCATAGGTGTGCGGATTTCATGGCTCATATTCACAATCAGTTCTGATTTTTGCCGGCTTTTTTCTTCCGTTTTTTTCTTATCCAGTGATAATTCAATATTTTTTTCTTCAAGCAATTCAAGACTTTGCTGTAAATCAGTGGTTGCTACTTCAACGTGTTGGTTTAAATCCTTAATGGTATTTAAATATTGCTGCCGTAAATGGGCAAAACCTCGCTCAATAATGCCAAGCTCCCCGGCGCTAGAAACTTTAATTTGTGTTTCAAATTCATTGCTTAGAATTTGCTTCATACTCCGCCTTAAGCGGGCTATGGGTAGATAAATTCGTCGTGATAAAAAATGATGGAAACTGAAACTAAGTAATAAGCCTAAGAGCGTGATGAAAATAGTCATGATGTACATTTGATAGCGCTGTACTAGCATGGAGCGTGTGTCCAAATCGATGGAGAGCCAGCCTAAAATTTCATCAGGTTGAAAAACCATAGGGCTTCGTGGAATTTCAAACAGGGTAGAGGAATATAAATTAAATTTAGGCAGGGTAATGGGAATAACAAAATTGGTCACGGAGGCGCTTAATTGTTTAGTAGCTATTTGTTCACTATTTAATTTAGAAGGATCAATCGTTTTATTCAGCGAGCGCTTGCTGCCTCGATAGGCCAATAAATACCCTTCTGCGTCATAGAAGGCGAGGGCTTCTACTTCAGGGTTAATCGTAGAGGTATCGACAAGTTCGTGTAGGGTTCGCTTATCGTCACGTAGGATAGCTAACTGAGCCATAGGTAGCAATTGGTGGATATAGGCTTCACCCAAGTGGGTTAGATGCTGTCTTAAGGCATTATTAAATTGCTTGTTATAAGAAAAGGCGAAAAGGGAGGCCGCCAGTAAAACTGGGATTAGGGTGATTATTCTAAGCTGGTATTTAATCCCAAGATTTTTCACGCTAATGCCTTTAAGCTTTTAATGCTAGTGCTTTGCGTTGCTTATAAAGTGGGCTATTATAACGCAATTATTTTGTTGCTTACAATGTATTTGCGACATAACACGGAGTAATTATGGTTGTTCGGACTCGATTTGCCCCAAGTCCTACTGGATTTTTACATGTTGGGAGCGTGCGTACGGCGCTATTTTCTTGGTTGTATGCAAGGCATCATCAAGGCCAGTTTATTTTACGTATAGAAGATACGGATCAAGAGCGTTCTACCAAAGAATCAGTACAGGCTATTCTTGATGGGATGCAATGGCTTGGCTTAGATTATGATGAAGGGCCTTTTTACCAAACGGAACGTTATGCACGTTATAAAGCGATTGCCGAGCAACTTTTGGATGAAGGTAAAGCCTATCGTTGTTATTGCAGTAAAGAGCGTTTGGAGCATTTACGCGAATCCCAATTAACTGCCAAAGAAAAGCCTCGTTACGATGGCGAATGTCGTTTAAAAAATTTACCCGCGGGGGATACGCCTTTTGTTGTGCGTTTTAAAAATCCTGAACAAGGGAAGGTATCCTTCAGCGATCAAGTCTACGGCGATATTCATATCGATAATAGCGAGCTTGATGATCTAATTTTAATTCGCTCAGATGGGCATCCTACCTATAATTTTGCGGTGGTCATTGACGACTGGGATATGCAAATTACGCATGTGATCCGGGGCGATGATCATATTAATAATACGCCTCGTCAAATTAATCTATTTAAAGCGTTGGATGCACCTATCCCAGTGTTTGCCCATTTACCCATGATCTTAGGCGATGATGGTAAGCGTCTTTCAAAGCGCCATGGTGCGGTGAATGTCTTGCAATTTAAAGAGCTTGGATTTTTACCTCATGCGTTGTTAAATTATTTGGTACGTTTAGGTTGGTCTTCTGGCGATCAAGAGATTTTTAGCCTAGAGGAGATGATTGATCAATTTGACTTACGTAATGTCAGTCGGGGAGTCTCTAGTTTTAATTACGATAAATTGTACTGGATAAATCAGCACTATCAAAAATCAGATGATCCCAACAGTGTAGCCAAGGCGCTAGCATGGCATTTTGAACAGACAGGAATTAATATAGCTCAAGGCCCTTCACTGGTTGATTTAATCAAAGTACAAAGTGAGCGCTGCAGAACACTGGCTGAAATGTGTGAGAAAAGCCGTTATTTTTATGAAGATGCTATTAATTATGATGAAGAAGCAGTAAAAAAACATTTGCGTCCCGTTATATTAGAGCCGCTTACAGCACTTTATCATTGTTTCAACCAAGTGGAGCAATGGCAGCAAGATATATTACAGCAATGCATTAATGATATCAGCGCGCAGTTTGATATCAATATGGGGAAGATAGCTCAACCGTTGCGTGTTGCAGTAACTGGGAGCAGCATGTCACCTTCTATTGATATGACACTTACGCTGTTGGGTAAGTCGCGCGTGATGAAACGATTGGAAAGTGCTTTGGACTTAATTCGCGAGCGAGCAAATAAGGAAACAATATGAAATCAGGGAAAATAAGGAGCACCCAATGGGCCGTATTGCTTGGTAGCGTCTGTTTGTTGGGGAGTAATGCTCTGCTTGCAGAGGATAATAGCCTAGGAAATATGGCAACTTCCATCACAGGCTCTTTTTCTAATTTAACAAAATTAATTACAGCAGGTTCGTATTTAGCCGGCTTGGCTTTCGCCGTTGGCGCTATTATGAAATTTAAACAACACAAAGATAACCCTACACAAATTCCTATCGGGACACCCATCGCACTGATTTTTATTGCAGCCGCATTATTGTTTTTACCTACTATCTTGAGCATCACAGGTTATACCATGTTTGGTTCGGGCGGTGGTCAAACTCCAGGGCCTACGGGGGATATTCCAGGGCAAGAATTATTAATGTAAAAACTTAAACTTTTTTTTCTAGCGGCCGATAGTATCTATAAACACTTTGGACGCTATCATGATAGAAAAACATTTTGCCTACAAAATAACGAAAGATCCTTCAGGTTTAGTGTGCACTCAATTTGAATTTGAAGAAGATAAGATGTTGAATTTATTAAAAGAAATTAGTGAAACAAAGACAGAAGGTATTTATTGGATTTTTAAACAAGTTAACGGTAAACCAAAACAAGCACTTTGTATTATTGATTGTGAACAAGGTCGTATTTATTACCATTATTCAGGTGAAGTGGACACCGTTAAAGAAACAATACTTAAACTAAGTCAAAAAAATAATCCTAAATTCGGCAGTTGAATCGTGACGAGAGTCGCTAATGTGCTGAAGATTTAGTGCAGTAGCGACTCGTAGTAGATTCAACTGCCGAATTTAGGATAATGGCCCATGTGCAGGATATATACCCAAGATACTTCAAAATGCTATTTTTGAAGTATCTTGGGTATAGTACGACTTAAAGGAGAAATTTATGCTGGTAACATTTTCTACTCATGCACATGAAAATATAACGATGTTTGGTGATGTAGCATTGCGTTTAATTAAAATGATGGGACATAGCGGGGTTGTTCCTAGCGCTATATTAGCGAAAGATGTACCCCAAGCCTTAGAAAAATTAACACAGGCACTAGCTGTTGAAAAAAAACCCGTCCCCATAAAATCTGCCAATCAGGATAGCGATGATGATGACGAAGTCAGTCTATTGCATCGTGCTATTCCTTTAATGGATTTACTTAAAGATGCTATAAAACATGAAGACGATGTAATGTGGAAATAGTTGTATATGATTAATTTACGTGAAGTGACCTTATCGCGTGGTAATAAAGTATTGCTCGATAAGGTGAATATTAGCCTTCATGAAAAACAAAAGATTGGCTTAGTAGGGCAAAATGGTTGTGGTAAATCCAGTTTGTTTAGTTTGCTTTTGGGAGAATTGACCACTGATACCGGTGAGTGCTCAATAAATCCTCATCTGCGGTTAAGCCATCTTTCACAGCAATTACCTGATAGTCATGAATCGGCACTGGAGTTTGTATTAGCTGGTGATAGCGAGTACCAGACATTGCAAAATCGTTTAGCTAAAGCAGAGAAAGATCACAACGATCATGAAGTTGTGCGTTGCCATGAGCTTTTAAATCAAACGCAAGGTTACAGTAAACCTGCTCAAGCCGCAGCGATTATGGCAGGGCTTGGCTTTTCTGTAGGGGAGCAGAAGGCGGTAGTCAATAGTTTTTCGGGCGGTTTTCGGATGCGCTTAAGTTTAGCGCGTTGCTTGATGAAGCCTGCTGACTTATTGTTGCTGGATGAGCCGACTAACCACCTTGATATGGAGGCTATTTTTTGGCTAGAAAAATGGCTAAAAATGTATGCAGGTAGCATTATTTTAATTTCGCATGACCGTGAATTTTTAGATGCTTTTGTCAGCCACATTCTGCATATCGAGCAACAAACGATTAAATTATACGCGGGAAATTACACCCGTTTTGAAGAGGCTCGTGCAGAACAATTGATGCTTAAGCAGGCCATGTATGAAAAGCAACAGGATAAAATTAAGCATATGATGGCTTATGTCCAGCGCTTTCGCGCTAAAGCATCCAAAGCGAAGCAAGCGCAGAGTCGGTTGAATGCAATCGCTAAGATGGATGTGGTCATGCAAGCTCATGTCGATTCGCCGTTTTCCTTTTCGTTTTATCCTTGCCCGCGAGCAAGTAATCCGTTAATCCAGTGCCATCAAGTCACTACAGGCTATAGTAGCGATAAGCCTATATTAAAACGCATTAATCTAGCACTGGATAAAGGCTCGCGTATTGCTTTAGTGGGCCCTAATGGGGAAGGTAAGTCTACCCTGATTAAAACTCTTACCGGTCACTTAACGCCTATAACGGGGACCATCGAACGCTCGCAACATTTAAATATTGGGTATTACGCGCAGCATCAACTTGAACAATTAGATATTCATTTAAGTCCAGTACAAACGATTCAGGCTTTATCACCAGAGGCTAAAGAGCAAACGATACGTGATTATTTGGGTGGGTTTAATTTTGTAGGTAACATGGCGGTAGAGCCTATTCAGTATTTTTCAGGAGGCGAGAAGGCAAGGCTTGCATTGGCAAAACTGGTATGGTTAAAACCTAATTTATTATTATTAGATGAGCCAACCAACCACCTCGATCTGGATATGCGCTCCGCTATTGAAATTGCTTTACAAAGTTATGAAGGAGCGTTGGTATTAATTTCGCACGATAGGCATTTACTGCGCACCACGGTTGACGATTTTTACCTGGTTTTTCAACAAGAAGTACAACCGTTTAAGGGTGATTTAGATGATTATTACCAATGGTTACAAGTAAAAGACCAACCTAAAAAACAAACTCAATCTCCCTCCGAAGAAAGCTATCGCGAAAAGAAAAGCTTGCAAAATAGGTTTAAAAAAGTAGAGCAAATGATGGAACAATATCAACAACGCGCTAGCGAATTAGAAGCATTATTGGCCGAACCTGAGCTCTACGAAGAAGAAAACAAAATAAAGCTTAAAGAGTTACTCGGCCAGCGGGAAGCTTTGGAGAAAGAGCTTGCTTTTGCCGAAGAAGAGTGGCTAGAAATTTTAAGTAAGATAGCAGGGTAAACGCATCTAAACGGACATTAAAAACTCAAATCGCCCACGTTCCGCTTCATTATATGCCACTTTCAAGGTTTTTGATATCAAAAAATAATATCACTTTTCCTTCAACTTCTGTAGCAATTGTTTTGCCGCGCTTTGTTCTGCTTTGCGGCGGTTGATGCCTTGACCTTGGGTTGAGAGTTTGAGGCTTTTTACTTCGCAGCGTACATGAAATACTTGTTCATGTTCTTCGCCTTCTATCTTTAGTAAATTATACTCAGGTAGAGGATATTTTTGGGCTTGTAAATATTCTTGTAGTTGGGTTTTTGCATCTTTTAAATTATGATTTAATTGCTCGTCGTTAAGGCGGGTTTTATATAAATGAAGAATTACGTGTTGGCAGGCCTTAAATCCGCCGTCTAGAAACACAGCAGCAAATAAAGCTTCCAATGCATCAGCAAGGATGGATTCTCGGCGAAAGCCACCGCTTTTGAGTTCGCCTTGACCTAAGTACAAATACTCCCCTAGCTCTATTTCCGCGGCCACTTTGGCAAGCATTTCTCCTTTCACAAGAAAAGCTCTTAAGCGGCTAAGATGACCCTCGCTTTGATCGGGAAATTGTTCAAACAAGGCATTTGCGATGACACAACTTAAAAGAGAGTCCCCTAAAAATTCGAGACGTTCGTTGTTTTCAACATCGGCGCTGCAATGAGTTAGCGCTTGTTTAAGATAACGTTCTGATTTGAACTCATAATCTAAGTGTCTGCATAAGCGTTGTAAATTATTGTGCACGAATTTTCCTTTTAATGAATGATACGGCCTATTCTTGCCCAACGGACATTATCTGTTTTCCCGTTCCAACTCATCCATATTAAAAGCGCTTTACCCCGTAGATACTTATCAGCGACAAATCCCCAAAAGCGGCTATCGGCACTATCGTCACGATTGTCACCCATCATAAAATACTGTCCTTTAGGGACTTCTATTTCAAAATCAACAGCAGGGACATCGGGGCGAATAAAAATATCGTGTTCTACGCCATTTAAATTTTCTTGATAATGAGCAACGGCTTTTCCGGAACTTTCGTCGGTTGTATACTTCACGAAGGTTTGTAGCATTTTCTTGCCGTTAATCGTTAATATTTTATTATGATAGCTTATCTTATCTCCCGGGACGCCAATGACTCGTTTTATATAATCATACGAAGGATCGGGCGGCCAGCGAAAAATAGCAATTTCACCCGTTTTAGGATTAGCAATAGGTATAATTTTCTTTTCCCAAACGGGTAAGCGAAGTCCATAAGCGAATTTATTAACCGCTAAAAAATCACCCACTAGCAAGGTAGGCTCAAGCGAACCAGAAGGGATGCGAAAGGGTTCGACTAAAAACGAGCGTAATAGTAGAACAATTAAAAAAACAGGAAAAAAAGAGCGTGAAAACTCGATAATCCGCGAAGGCTTGTCCTTCGCTTTGCGCTTCGGTGCCCAAAACAAAACGTCCAGTAAATAAATAGCCCCTGTTATTAAGGAAAGGAGCAGTAACCAAAAAGCAAAATTCATTATAACCTCTATTGTTGTTCACCTATTTTTTTCTATCCGTTTGGAAAACGGCCATGAATGCTTCTTGTGGGATCTCTACATGCCCCACTTGTTTCATCCGCTTTTTACCGGCCTTTTGTTTTTCTAATAATTTACGTTTACGGGTTACATCACCGCCGTAACATTTAGCGGTTACATTTTTACGTAACGCTTTAACCGTTTGGCGAGCAATAATATGGCTACCTAAAGCCGCTTGAATGGCTACGTCGAACATTTGTCGCGGAATTAACTCACGTAATTTTTCCACCAAAGCCTTGCCCCGCGTATGCGAAGCACTGCGATGGACAATAACGGCGAGCGCGTCGACTTTTTCGCTATTAATTAAAATATCCATTTTGACGAGATCCGCCTCTTCAAAACGTAAGAAGTTGTAATCTAATGAAGCATAGCCGCGGCTTACAGATTTTAAGCGGTCAAAAAAGTCAGAAACCACTTCATTCATCGGTAAATCATAGGTCACAGACACTTGGCGCCCGCTATAAGTCATGCTGATTTGAACACCGCGCCTTTCTATGCATAGAGAAATAATTTGCCCCAAATAATCCTGCGGCACTAAAATGTTAGCGCGCACGATAGGTTCAAGCATTTGTTTGATTTGGGGTGTAGGTGGCAGCCGCGAAGGGTTGTCAATCATGAGGGTTTCACCCTTAGCCGTTACGACTTGGTATATGACGGTGGGTGCGGTAGAGATTAACTCTAAATTATACTCACGTTCTAAGCGCTCCTGGATGATTTCCATGTGCAGCATGCCTAAGAAACCGCAGCGAAAACCAAAACCTAATGCTTCAGACGATTCAGGTTCGTAAAAAAGGGATGCATCATTTAAGCTTAATTTGGCTAAAGCCTCGCGAAATGCTTCAAAATCATCGGAGCTAATAGGAAAAAGACCCGCATAGACTTGAGGTTTTACTTTTTGAAATCCAGGGAGCGGCTTATCGGCTTGATTTTTCTCAAGGGTTAATGTATCCCCGACGGGCGCTCCCTGGATTTCTTTAATGCCCGCAACGACATAGCCTACTTCACCGGCTTGTAAGATATCTTTAGGCGTTCTTTTAGGTGTGAAAATACCAACCTGGTCAACCTCATAGGTCCTACCGGTTGACATGACACGCATTTTATCGCCTTTGCGGACAGAGCCATTCACAATGCGCACGAGAGATACAACACCTAAGTAACTATCAAACCAAGAATCAATAATCAGTGCTTGTAAAGGCGCTTCTATTTCACCTTCTGGAGGAGGAATACGCGCAACGAGAGCTTCTAATACATCATCAACACCCAAGCCGCTTTTAGCACTGGTACGGATAGCATCGTGGGCATCCAGGCCAATAATATCTTCAATTTCTGCAATCACCCGCTCAGGTTCGGCTTGCGGCAAATCGATTTTATTTAAAACGGGTAATACTTCTAGTGATTGATCAATAGCGGTGTAACAAACAGCTACCGTTTGTGCTTCCACACCTTGGGCTGCATCGACCACCAAGATAGCGCCTTCACAAGCAGCGAGTGAGCGTGAGACTTCGTAGCTAAAATCAACGTGCCCTGGGGTATCGATAAAATTTAATAGATATACTTGACCATCGCGAGCTGTATAATTTAGAGAAACGCTTTGTGCTTTAATCGTGATGCCGCGCTCGCGTTCAATATCCATGGAATCAAGCACCTGAGCTTCCATTTCACGCTCTGATAATCCCCCACATAGTTGAATAAAGCGATCAGCAAGCGTGGATTTACCATGATCAATATGGGCAATAATAGAAAAATTACGAATTCGTGTTAAATCGCTCAACGAGATGACCTACCAAGTAAATTGCGGTAGTTTATCGTAATTCTCTCTCTACAG
>JAGVKL010000053.1 GCA_020050595.1 Legionellales bacterium | reverse complement strand
CGAATTTGTTCGCCTATTAAAATTAAATCGGTCTGCTTGTTCATTTAAAAAGGATATGTGCTATGCTTCATATATAGCCACACGGTATGTCTACCATTTCTAATCCTTAATTAAAATATAGGATAAAAAAATATCAATACTGCATTATTCTTAATACACTATTAATTAACTTTAAACGTTCTCAAATTGAATGGAACTCAAAACATGAGCATTGAATCAATTAAAAATTTTGACCAACTTGCCAATCGTTATGACAGTTGGTTCGATAGTCATTCGGCTGTTTTTCAATCCGAGCTTGAAGCTCTAAAGAAAGTGATACCTAAATCAGGAGAGGGCCTTGAAGTGGGCGTGGGATCAGGACGGTTTTCTGCAGCCCTTGGAATTAAAACAGGCCTAGAGCCTTCGGTTAATTTAAGCACTATAGCAAGAGCACGAGGAATTACTGTTTATGAAGGGGTAGCCGAATCGTTGCCTTTTCAAAATCAGCAATTCGATTTTGTATTGTTTAATACGGTGTTATGTTTTTTAGATCTCCCATTAACCGCTCTATTTGAAGCAAAACGAGTTTTAAAGCCAAATGGCACCCTCATTATTGGCATGATTGATAAAAATTCAATGCTTGGAACACATTATGAGGCTACAAAACAAGAAAATCCATTTTATCGACATGCTCATTTTTATTCAGTAAAAGAGGTTCTTGAATTGCTTCATGAAATCAATTTCAAAGAAGAAGACATTTATCAAACACTTTTTTCTCCCATTGAACAAATAACTACGCCGGAGGAGACTAAATCAGGCTATTGGGAAGGAGGATTCATTGCACTATCCGCTCATGTTGAAACCAATAGATTTTCGTATTAAACAGCTACTTTGTATTGAGCAGTCGAGTTACTATAGCCGTGTGTGAATTTTATCACGATATAAGCTCAACCTTCTGCAGGAGGCAACATGAAGGGCATAGTCTTTACCGCATTAAATGACATGATTATAGAACAATTTGGGATAGAAACCTGGGATCACCTAGTGACCCAAATCGATCTCCTTAGTGGTGGAAGCTATACAGCTGGTGGCACTTACGAAGATACTGAATTTCTGCAATTAATCGAAAGATTAACTCAAATGAAGAATCTGCAAATCTCTATTTTTTTAGAGTCATTTGGTGACTATATGTTTGCAGTATTCTCGAATAAGTACCCCGTATTTTTAAAAAAAGATATGTCATTAAAAGAGTTTTTGAAAAGTGTTGATGGAACAATTCATGTTGAAGTGGAAAAACTAAATCCAGGTGAACAATTACCCTCTATTACCTATGAAGAGCCCGCTTTAAACCAACTCATCATGTTGTATCGTTCGCATAGAAAGCTCTGTCACTTTGCCATTGGTCTTATCAATGGCGCTGCCAAACATTATAGAACGAACATTAAAATTAACCAGACACGGTGTATGCATCAAAAAAGTGATCATTGTCGTTTGGAGATTATCTTTGAGTGACGAAAAAAAAGCGGCACTCTTTGAGCGCTCTTATTATCGGGAAAGAACAGCTCGCGAAGAAGCCGAACGCTTGCTGGAGAATGAGACCAGAACACTTTATTTATTGAATCAGAATTTAGAAAAAAAGAATGCTGAACTTACAAACACTCTAAAAGAATTGGAATTAGCGCAGGAAGAATTATCCAAACTGGCTCATTATGATTTATTAACCAGTTTACCTAATCGGTTACAATTTGAACTTGATCTAAAACGTGAGATTGCAAGGTCCAAAAGATACAGACGTCATCTTGCTCTTTTAAGTATCGATCTGGACTATTTTAAAAATGTGAATGACCGATTGGGTCATGATGCAGGAGATTGTCTATTACGTGAAGTAGCCAAACGCCTCCAATCAAGTGTTCGTGAAGTAGACTGCTTAGCTCGATTAGGAGGGGATGAGTTTTCAGTTATTCTGACAGAGATTAATAATCCTCAGCAGGCTGAGAGGGTTGCAAATACTATTATTCAACTGCTTGGTAATTCGTTCCTCATTAAGGGTAATACGGTGGTAATTGGTGCAAGCATTGGAATTGCCTACTTCCCAGAAGCTGGGGATGATTCAATAACAATTCATAAAAATGCGGATATTGCTTTATACAATGCCAAAGCCTGTGGTCGTAATAATTGTCAATTTTTTACGCCATCCCTAAAAAAACAATATTCAAAACGTTTGGGGATAGGAACAGCATTGCATCTTGCATTGGAGCGACAGGAGTTTTTTCTCGTTTATCAACCACGGTTTGATTTAAAAACGAATGCGATGGTTGGGATGGAGGTATTACTACGTTGGCAACATCCTAAAAAGGGTGTGGTTTTGCCTGGTGAATTCATTTCTGTTGCGGAAAATTACGGCTTGATTATTCCAATTGGTGAATGGGTGTTACGGACAGCATTCAGACATTATGTGGATTGGAACAATAAATACGAACAATTTAACGCTACACTAGCTATTAATATTTCCCCCTATCAATTTCAACATAAAGAGTTCATTTCTTCTATTAAGCATCTGTTACATGAATATAGAATACCCTCACATGTATTGGAACTTGAAATTACCAAAGCCACGGTGGCTGATTTTTTGGGAACGATTGAAGAGACATTAATTGGGCTTCGCGATATTGGGATAAAACTTACTTTTGATAATTTTGGATCGGGTTATTCCTCATTATCTCATTTGAAAAATTCACCCGTGCACTCCATCAAACTGAAACAATCATTAGTTGAAGAGGCTAACTTGAGAAAAAAGGATAATTTAATTACTAAATCTACAATTGCATTAGCTAAAGAGCTGGGATTAAATGTTATTGTAGGCGGGGTAGAAACAGAAGAACAACTCAATTTTTTACGGTCAAATCATTGTCCTCATGTGCAGGGTTATTACAACAGTAAACCTTTAACAGTAGAAGAAATGACACAATTTATCGATGAAAGTAGCTAACGGTACCCTTGATTATAAAAATAAACCTGCTTACCACATTTTTAGTGGATTAGCAAAAAAAATGCATCATGATAAAAGCTGATGAAATCAGTGACATGTGCAGCACTTTAAACATATCCAGATCAACTTTATATAGATATCTATCATTAGTTTCTTCTCCATATTAGAGAAAGACACGATGAGCATGATCTTGCGGAGTTGAAATATAGAACCTGGTACTATATAATTACACATATAATAAAAAGAACTATGGAATGTTATTTTGCGGATTTTTAAAAACAAATGGTTTGCTAAATTTGCAAAGAAAGAGCGTATTTTAGACTCTCAATTATGTAATTTAATAAAAGAGATTGAACAAGGGCTAATCGATGTTGATTATGGTGGTGGAGTTATAAAGCAAAGGCTTGGTAGAACAAACCAAGGAAAATCGAGTGGGTATCGGTGTATTATTTTATATCGATATAAAGAGCTGGCTTTTTTGGTGTATGGATTTCCAAAAAATGAACGTGACAATATAGGTCAGGAAGAAGAGCAAATATTTAAAGATTTATCTCAGCAGATGCTTAAGTTTTCTGGTGATGACATTGAGCGATTGCTCCAATCAGGTGCACTTGTGGAGGTACTATATAATGAGCACAAATAAAACATATAAAAGTGACATTTTTGAGGCCGTACATGAAACTGTCGTTGATATGTTTGATGCGGGTGTTATTGATAAAAAAACTATGCGGCAATTTGATCGTGCGTGTTTAACTCCGATACATGAATTTTTACCTGTAGAAATAAAGGCATTGCGTGAGAGAGAAAATGTGAGCCAACCCATATTTGCGTATTGTCTTAATGTATCTAAAGATCTTATTAGTCAATGGGAGAGGGGGCTTAAAAAACCAGCAGGTACTTCGTTAAAATTACTTTCTTTAATTGAGAAAAAAGGACTAAACGCTATATTATAAGTGGTTGATAAAGTCAAAGAAGCTTTCGGAAGGCGGATTTTTAATCACAGGCTTTTCATTAGTTAATTTGGTATGTGATGGCCTCTCATTCTCATTTGTTATGAATTAGATCCTGTCAGTTTTTTTAACAGATATTCAAGATCTAATTCAAAATCTCCTTTACCAAGGATGCTGTCAATAGTCTTATCTTTAAATGAATTAGCCAAAGCTAAAATGTCATTATTCACCGCTTCAAGTTGATCGGTATTTTTTCAACCTGAGCAATAAGTTTTAATTCTTCATTGGTGGGGTTTCATTGCGCCATTTTTTGCATTGTTCGAAGAAGACCCAATTATCGGCATTTTGTGAGCCGTGCAGTTTAATAATACGCTCAATGGCCTCTCCATCAAGAACATGGGATTTTGATTGGACTTGGTTTAGATTATTGAGTTGTTCACCTGATGCTCTGTTGGCCTTCGCTCATCTCAACATACAAGGACAGCATTTTTCAGCCCATACCAATTAGCGTCTTTATTCATGGTTCTTTTCTTGGGAACAAGGAAGTGAGGATTAAACCCTAATGAAACAATAAAAACAACATGGGGCCTTCTGTTCATTAACGTGATTTAGCAATTCCAGGGCAAGTGCCCCAATGACCCAGTAGTCGTGGTTTGATGTCAGCAAAGGTAAGAGGTTGTTCCAGTAGGCAATTGTTCATTAAATAAATTTGTGCGGCAGAGAGGTAATTGGCTGCTCGCACATACTGTTTTATGGATTCAATGACACACTCCATTTTATCTTCTTAAGTCTTAAATAAGCCATCTATTGCTTGAATCATCAAATCCGTTACATCAATTGCGTTCGAAGTATGCGCAATGGTATTACAAGTAATGATTTGCTTGACTCCTGATTTTTGTAAGTCCTCATAGGCGTTTCCTGCAAAGAGGGCGTGTACTCCAATACAAATAGGAGGTTTCATGTGGAGTGATTTTAAATGATTGACTGTTTTAATCATGGTGGCTGCTGTTGAAATAATATCATCGACTAAGATGGGTGTATGGTTTTGATATAATTCAATTTTCGGAATGGTTATTTCAACGAGATTATCGCCTTTTCTTTGTTTTTCCAGAATTAAAAAGGGTGCATTAATCCTTTGAGCAATGCTTGATACCCATTGCGAGCTTTCTGCATCTGGTCCAATAAGCAATGCGTCAGGTACATTGACCTTAATCCAAGCGGCAATGGGCTTTGTTGCATGCAGCGCAATTGCCGGGATGGAATAAATGTCATTTAAAGCATGCCAACGATGAAGATGGGGGTCAATGGTTATTAACCCATCAAAATAATTTGAAATCAATGTTGCAAAATAGTGAGAAGTAATACTGTCTCCAGGTTGAAACCGTTTATCCTGGCGCATGTAAACAAGATAGGGTGCGATGAGACCTATTTTTTTTGCTCCTAATTCTTTGACTGTTTCAGCAGCGAAGAGAAGAGGCAGTATTTTGCCATTTGGATGGGTTAAATCAGCAATCATGATGACTTCTTTGTTTTTCACTAAAGATTTGATGTTAATCACTGTTTCTTCATCGGGAAATTGGTGCATTGTGATACTGCCCATTTCATAACCCAATTGCTGATGCATTCCCTTGGCAAAATGGTCGCTGCCAAATAGAGAAAAGAGTATCGGGGTTGGCTTCATGTTGATTCCTCTATGTGGATAACAGGGTGGCCTTGTCGATGAAACGCCAAGGCATAATCAAGCTCACCTTTAGTTTCTGCATGAACAATGAATAAGGGTTGGTCCTTTTCTACATTAGTGTTTAAAGGCGCTAAGAGTTCAACCCCCGCTGCTTTTGATTTTGGTGCCCCTGCTAGTTTTGCTAGGCGGGCTATCAAACGATTATCAATACTTGTGACCTTACCTGCTCGCGTAGATTCAATAGTTTTGGTGTACGGTGCAGAAGGAATATCAAAAAATCCACCTTGTGCTTGGCAGATTGCCTCAAATTTTGTTAATGCTTTTCCGCTATTCAACAGAGATTGTGCCAGTTGTTTACCAGAACCTGGTGCCACATTAGGAGAAAATTCGAGTAGGTGTCCTGCCAGGGTTAAGGCACGGTCTCGTAAATCTTGAGGTGCTGAGGGGTGACAAGAAAGTACGGAAAATACATCTCTTGCCTCAAGAGCAGGTCCGATACCACGACCAACGGGTTGCGCCTGCGGCAATTTTTTTAGAGAGAATGGACGCCACCATTTGTCCTTCGCTGTCTAAATCGATGGAGCGTTCAATGCGAATGAGTAAATCATCCGCAGGACTTAAGGCAACTGCACCACCCCAAGCGACACACCCATGTTCTTGCTCTACTACTTTTTGCAGGGTTTTAATGTCTAAATTAACTGGAGCAAAAACCTCCATGGTGTCGGCTGTTCCTGCGGGTGAGGTAATGGCTCTGGATGAAGTTTTAGGCATCATGAGACCAAAGGCTGCAACAATAGGAACCACAATTAAGGTAGTGCGATTGCCGGGTAAGCCACCAACACAGTGCTTATCCACAATAAACGGAGAGGACCAGTGCAATTGCTTTCCTGTGTGCACCATAGCGTTCGTCAAATCAAGGATTTCATTGGTGTTCAATCGACTCCCAGCACTTCCTGCAAGAAACATAGCAATCTGAACATCGGAGAGTTGCCCTGTCACGACATCAGCCACAATGTGGTTAATTTCTTCTGTTTTTAATTCATTCCCATAAAGTTTGGAGCGAATAGAACTTAATGAGTCAAGTGGCTTTGGGTGGGCGATAGAAATCTTATCGCCCACCTTTGCCGAGAGCAAATCCCAGGCATAGCGAGAGAGGCTTGCCTCGCCGGGTTTGAGTAAATTGGATGTCGCCTCCGTTGTATTGATGGTGGCGATGATGGTTCGGTTATTGAGTGTGACTTCTACGCGAGCTTCGGCCACAAACCCTTCTGAGCGACAGATGTGACAGTCTTCACGCATGTAAATAATCGCCGTTTTTGACGTGTTAATCCCTATATGGGTAAGTGTTAAGGCAGTATGAATGGTGTTCACGTGAGCGTCTCTGTTTGTTGGTAATGAGGGACCATGCAGGTCCAGCCCAATTGGTGTTCTATTTTTTCCTTTAATGAGGTTGCAGCTTTGGGTTCGCCATGGGTAATAAAGATTTTTTTAGGCGGTTTACGAAAATGGCTTAACCAGAGCAGCAGCTCTACATAATCTGCATGAGCCGAGAGGTTACTTAAGGATTCAACTTGTGCTTTAACAGGAACCATCTGCCCGTGTATTTTAATTTCTGTTTCTCCTTGAATCATACGGGCACCACGCGTTCCACCTGCTTGGTAACCGGCAAAAAGAATGGTGTTTTCATGGTGAGGGGCATAGGTTTTTAAATGAAATAAAATACGGCCTCCTGTGGCCATGCCGCTGGCAGAAATGATGATTTTAGGGAAGCGATTGCTATCGAGTTGTTTGGATTCTTCGGGTGTCCTAATGTAGGTTGCAGTGTCACACAGGGTTTTGCATTCCTGTTCCGACAGGCGGTGGTCTTCTTTATGGTGACAGAGAATATGGGTCGCATTGATGGCCATGGGGCTATCGAGATAAACAGGAATATCCGGGATGGATTTTTGTTGTTTTAATAAAGCAATGTAATGGAGCACGCTTTGAGCGCGTGCTACGGCAAAAGCTGGAATAATGATGGAGCCACCTCGTTGCACGGTTTTATTAATAATGTTTTTTAAGAGCTCTGTAGGAGGGGTCTTGTCGTGGAGGCGATTTCCATAGGTTGATTCAATCACCAAATAATCAATGTCTTCAATGAGGCTTGGCGCTTGCATGACACAATCATGGGGTCTTCCCATGTCGCCAGTAAATAAAAGGGACGTATTATGGTCTTTTATGCGAACAAAGGATGAGCCAATAATATGACCCGCACGGATAAATTGAACATCCATTTCTTTAAAAGGCTCAAAAACGGCATCATAATCTTTGGTATGAAATTGTTTTAACGCCAATTGTGCATCGTCTATTGTATAAAGGGGTTGGGCAGGATGGTGTTTGGTATAGCCGTACTTATTGGCATTTTTGGCCTCTTCTTCTTGCAGATGGCCACTGTCTGGTAAAAGAATAGCACATAAATCCTTAGTGCCAGGTGTGCAATAAATAGAGCCACTGAAACCATTTTTTACTAATAAGGGTAAATAGCCGGTGTGATCAATGTGCGCATGGGTAAGGAGTACTGCATCAATGGATGCGGGGTTAATGGGTAGTGGCGCCCAATTGCGAAGGCGGAGCTCCTTATACCCTTGGAATAATCCACAATCCACCAGGATTTTTTTATGGTCTACTTCAACCAGGTACTTAGAGCCGGTTACGGTCTCTGTTGCGCCTAAGAACGTTAATTTCATCATGATTATCCTTTTTTTATTTAGTATAGTGCAAGTTATGAGGGCATGCTGGATAAACTATTATCGAAACAAAGAGTTACTCACGATACCCATCAGGGTATAACTTGACAGAGCTTGGGTGAAGCGATACATAATGGGGTATATTTGGAACTCTTAATCGTGCATCCATTCAGTCAATCGTTCAGGTGATTAATGCTTGGATACTCCTGTTTAGCGGATATTAAGGCAGGCGTGAATAATTAAAGGATATGAGGATATGCCAGACCATTCGTCACATACAAAAGAGCTTCCTCGCATCAACCGTGCTGTTGGCCAGCTTCAAGGGATTAAGCGCATGATTGAAAAGGAACAGTATTGCGTTGATATTCTGTCTCAGTTGCGTGCTGTTCGCAATGCCATTAAATCCATAGAGCTTAGTGTGCTTGAAACCCATATCATTGGGTGCATTGCCGATGGTTTTTGCAGTCAGGATGAAACTCTAAGGGTGGAACGCATCCACGAGATTATGGAACTACTCAAAAAATACGAATAGGTGAACTATGCCACACGAACAGGATCATGAAAAAACCACTGAAGGCGCAAAGAAGCATATGGGGTGTCATTCTAAACAGGACACGCATCAAGGAAAACCCGCTTCCCCTAAAGCAAGTGAATCGATGATTTACACCTGTCCCATGCATTCAGAAATTCGTCAATCTCATCCAGGTAACTGCCCGATTTGTGGCATGACCCTAGAGCCCGTTACTGCGACGATAATGGAGGAAATAAGTCCTGAATATCGGGATATGCGCCGTCGCTTTTGGATTTCTCTTATTCTGACTTTGCCGGTTCTGGTTCTTGAAATGAGTGGGCATGGTACAACGCATCTTATTTCTGCAAATCAGTCCGTCTGGATACAGATGATACTGGCAACACCTGTTGTGCTGTGGGGTGGTTGGCCTTTCTTTGTACGTGCACTCCAATCACTAAGCACGCGTCTGAATATGTTTACCTTGATTGCCATGGGTATCGGTGTGGCTTGGGCTTACAGCTTAGTGGCTGCCTTATTCCCACAATTATTCCCAGCGGCTTTTCGGAAAGAGGGCGTGGTGGCCATTTATTTTGAAGCAGCAGCGGTGATTACCACCTTGGTTTTGTTAGGCCAAGTGCTGGAGCTCAAAGCACGTGAACAGACGGGTAGCGCGATTCGTGCCTTACTGAAACTAGCCCCTGAGCGTGCGCGTCGCTTAAGGGAAGACGGTAGTGAAGAGGAACTATCACTTGATGCAGTCCATGAAGGTGATTTGCTGCGTGTACGTCCAGGTGAGAAAATACCGGTTGATGGTGAAGTACAAGAAGGTCATAGCCATATTGATGAATCGATGGTTACTGGTGAACCTATGCCCGTAGCCAAGGATGTGGGAAGTAAAGTCATTGGTGCGACAATGAATCAGACCGGTAGTTTTGTCATGAAAGCCTTGCATGTGGGCAGTGACACGATGCTGGCGCGCATTGTACAAATGGTGAGTGAGGCGCAACGAAGTCGCGCTCCAATCCAGCGTTTGGCGGATACAGTATCTTCTTGGTTTGTGCCGATTGTGATTTTGATTGCAGTGGTGTCCTTTATAGTCTGGGCACTTTATGGCCCACAACCGGCGTTTAGCTATGGTCTCATTGCTGCGGTTTCGGTGCTCATTATCGCCTGTCCTTGTGCCCTGGGCCTTGCCACACCGATGTCCATTATGGTCGGGATTGGACTTGGGGCGAGAAATGGAGTACTGATAAAAAATGCAGAGGCGTTGGAGCACATGGAAAAGGTCAATACCCTGGTAGTTGATAAAACGGGCACATTGACCGAAGGACATCCCAAACTGACCCATATTATGACTGATAATGGGTTTGCAGAAGACGAGATATTGGCCTGGGCTGCGGCACTCGAAAACAACAGTGAGCATCCGCTGGCTAATGCCATTGTGGCGGCAGCAAAAGAGAAAAAGCTGACTTTAGCTCACGTTTCAGAGTTCAATGCGCCGACGGGTAAAGGAGTGAGAGGAACAGTGGAAGGACGTTTCATTGCCATTGGCAATGCCAAGCTGATGCAAGAGCTTGGTGTTCACAGTACTGTGTTAGTGGCAAAAGCTGATAAGCTACGGGCTAAAGGGGCTACTGTGATGTTCATGGCGGTGGACGGTAAAGCAGCTGCGATTTTGGCCGTGGAAGATCCGATTAAAGCCACGACACCCGAGGCCATTCGTGCACTTCAGGATGATGGGATTGACATTTTTATGCTGACTGGAGACAGTAAAAAAACCGGTGAGGCCGTAGCCGCTCAATTGGGCATCAAACAGGTGATGGCTGAAGTCATGCCTGAAGATAAAAGTCGTATTGTGGGTGAATTGAAGGCTAAAGGTCTTATTGTTGCCATGGCAGGAGACGGGGTCAATGATGCCCCAGCACTTGCCAAAGCCGACATTGGTATTGCCATGGGAACGGGTACGGATGTGGCCATTGAAAGTGCAGGAATTACCTTATTGCGTGGTGATTTAAATGGCATTTTAAAGGCCAGGCGTTTATCGGAGGCGACCATGCGCAATATCCGCCAAAATCTGTTTTTTGCGTTTATTTATAATGCGCTGGGTGTGCCCATTGCGGCAGGAGTCTTGTATCCGATGACCGGGATGCTTTTAAGCCCAATTATTGCTGCTGCGGCCATGTCATTGAGCTCAGTATCCGTCATTGGGAATGCCCTGCGCTTACGGTGGTTACACGTATGAATAACTCTTGGGTCTATCCATTAATAACGGCCTGTTACTTACTCATAAAAAGAATTTTTTTGGGGCAGAGATCAAGGTTTAATAGAAATCATTCACTGACTTTAATCTTTCTTTTTGGTCTATGGCCAGTCGTTGTAAGTGCCCAAGTCGCTTTAAGTCTTAACGAACTGACCCAACGTGCTATAGATCAGAACAAAGACTTAAGAGCCGCTCGTTACACGGTTGCTATTGCAACCGCTCGTTTAGTACAAGCAGGGCTTTGGCCTAATCCAAGTCTCAATCTTTCAAACAATGATGATCGCTTATTTAATGATGAAGGAGAATATTCACGAAGTGCTGGTTTTAGCCAAGCATTCCCTATTTCTGGACGTATTGCAAAACAAAAGACTGTCGCGCGCTTCGATGTGTTGAAAGCCATTACAGAAATCAGGGAAGCAGAACGTCAGCTCAGTAGCAAAGTGGCGAATGCATTTTATGCGGCAGTTATTACTGAGCGTCGCTTGCACCAATTGAATTATTTATTACAAATTAACCATGAACTCGTCGATGTCATCCATAACCGTTATCATGCGGCGGAAATTTCAAAGCTCGATGACAATTCTGCGCGTATTGAGTATCTGCGAATTGCTCAAGAAAAGCATCTGTTGCATAGTCTTCGTATTAGCCAATATGCCCTGCTTAATCAATTGATGGGGCGGGCCGCCAATTCTCCCTTATCCCTTAAGTCGGAACTAATCACAGGGAACAAGTTTCCTGAATTACCCCTCTTAAAAGCGCTAGCACTTAAAAATCGTCCTGATCGCCAAGCCATTGTGTTGTCGATTCATCGCGCCAATGCCGATCGCCGTTTGGCAAGAGCGGAGCGCTTTGCTGATTGGACATTAGGGCTTGGTGTTCAACAAGATAAAATTGTGGTGGAAGAGGGCCCACCCCAGCCAGCCGATCGCACTTTGGGTATTACACTGTCTGTTCCACTGCCTCTTTTAAATCGTAATCAGGGGCGAATTTTAGAAGCAAGTCACACTGGAACTCAGGCAATAATGGCGTTGCGTGCCTTGGACTTAAATATTGCGACGGAAGTGGCCAGTAACTATGAGCAATTAAACGCGTTGCGAATGAGTCTTAAGGAAACGCAACAGGTTTCACTGAAGTTAGGGGTTGATAATGTAAAACTAGCGCGTGAGTCTTATGAAAACGGACAAATTTCACTTTTGAATGTGTTGCAAGTTCAAAAACAGCAGAATGATTTGCAAATGACTTATCTCAATACTTTAGAAAAGTATTTACAAGTGTATGTGGCTTTATGTACGGCGATTGGTCCTGGTAAAACGCAAGGACTTTGCCCTTATTTAGTGTATCAAAGGAATGGGGATGGCAAATGAGAGTGCGACAGCGAATTAGAAGGATGGCCTTAATTAGTCTTTTTCTTGGCCTAGTCATTCCTATTCAAGTGAGTTTTGCTCATGGAGAAGAAATCGAAGTGAGTGAGGGAGGCGCCAAAGGCCCAGTTCATTTGACACAGGAGCAAACCAAGATGCTTGGCATCAAGGTGGTGGAAGCAACCAACCGCCCTATGGCACAATTGCTTGGTTTAAATGGCCAAATTCAATTGGTACCTAATGCACAAGCGGATGTCAGTATCAGGATTAGTGGGAGTGTAACAGCCATCGATGTGAATTTAGGGGACAGTGTCAAGGCAGGACAACGCTTAGCCACGGTGCAATCAAGATTAGTGGGTAATCCTCCACCAAGTGTTGCGGTCATGGCTCCGATTGCAGGTATTATTGATGCCCGTAACATCAATTTAGGTCAAGCTGTTGAGCCCAATACCGTTCTCTTCCATATCAGTAATCGTGATAAACTGCTCGTCATTGCTCAGGTTTATGAAGAAGATTTAGGTAAGGTGAACGTAGGGCAAGAGGTTACTATTCATGCTTTAAGCTACCCAAAGCGAACCTTTCCAGGTAAAGTGACTTTAATTGAACCCAATCTTGACCCGTTAACCAGGACTGTGAATCTGCGCATCACCTTGGAGAATGAGGAGGGGCTTCTCAAACCCGGTATGTTTGTGCGTGCCAATGTCATTTTAAGCCATAATGAAGCAGCGCTTGCGGTACCCAATGCAGCCCTGTTGCAGGCTGATAATCAGCAATTTGTTTTTGTGCAAAATGGGGATGCTTATGATCGCGTCGTTGTTACAATAGGCGCGGTAGACGATGACTATTCAGAAATTACAGACGGTCTAGTTCCTGGTGATCTCGTTGTGACTCAAGGACATCGTGAGCTTTATACGTTGTGGCTGAGTGGTGGCAGTAAGCCAAAAACAGGCAACGAGGAGCATCATTAAATGTTTACTCGATTAATTGCCTGGTCTTTGCATAATCGCCTCTTGATTTTAGCTTTAACCCTTATTCTTTGCTTGCTGGGTGGTTATACTTTAAAACAAATGCCCGTGGATGTGTTTCCTGAATTTGCTCCGCCTCAAGTGGTCGTGCAAACTCAAGCGCCTGGCATGGCAACGCAGGATGTGGAAACCTTAATTACCTATCCTTTGGAAAGTGCGATTAACGGCACGCCAGGGGTGGTTAGTGTGCGTTCTAAAACGTCGGTGGGTCTTTCCACCATCACGGTCGTATTTGATGACCAAACCGACATTTACCGTAATCGTCAATTAGTCAATGAACGCATCCAGCAAGTAACCAACCGTTTGCCACCTGGTGTTGATTCACCCATCATGTTACCGGTCACGTCTGCTGTGGGATGGCTGGTTAAATACGCGTTAGTGAGCGATACAGCAAGCCCTGAAACCTTGCGCACCATCTCAGACTGGACCATTCGTCCACGGATTTTGGCATTAGGTGGCGTGGCCTCTGTGGTATCCCTTGGTGGTGAGGTCAAGCAATACCAAGTACGTCTTATTCCCGAGCGCATGTTGGCGTACCGAATCACGGTCGAAGAAGTGCGGCAAGCGCTGACTTCCGCCAATCAAAACGTACCTGGTGCTTTCCTACATCAAGCAGGAACTGAGTTTGTGGTGAGTACCCTTGGGCGCATCAAGACGCTTGAGGATATTAAAAAAACATTAATTGTTGTTCGTAACGGGGTGCCCATTACCATTAATAATATTGCGCACGTTGCTTTTGGTGGTGAAATTAAACGGGGTGATGGGAGCTATAATGCACAAAATGCAGTGATTGGTACCGTCTCTAAAGCGTATGGAGCTGATACGGTCACGACCACGGCAAAAGTCGAAAAGGCGCTTGCTGATATTAAAAGGGCACTGCCTGCTGATGTGACCTTAATGACCGATGTATTTCGCCAGGCCAATTTTATTGAATCTGCGATTCACAATTTAACACGGGCCTTGCTTGAAGGAGCGGTGATTGTCATTGCGATTCTTTTTGTCTTTTTGATGAACTGGCGTGCTTCGTTCATTACCTTTTTGTCCATGCCGGTTTCATTCGTAGTGGGTATTCTAGTCCTTCATTATTTTGGCATTGGCATTAATTCCATGACCTTAGGCGGTATGGCGATTGCCATTGGAGAAGTAGTCGATGACGGCATCATTACGGTTGAAAACGTCGTGCATCGCTTACGGATTAATCGTCAGGAAGCCCATCCTTTGCCCACCATTGAAGTGGTTTTTGATGCAGTACTTGAAATTCGAAGCTCGGTGGTTTATGCGACGATTATCATCAGTCTCGTCTTTTTACCCATCTTCTTTTTGTCAGGCATTGCGGAGCGCATTTTTAGCCCCTTAGCCATCGCCTACATTGCCTCAGTATTAGGTTCTCTGGTGGTCTCCATCACGATGGTCCCTGCTTTGTGTTACTTGTTATTGGTACATCGCCAAGAAAAACAAAACGATGCCGAAGTGAGCTTACACGCTTTATCGCAAAAGGAACGGCATTATGCAGTAGAAAAGGAACCTAACCATGAGACCGAGTCCGAAACTCGTTTTGTCTTGTGGCTTAAACACCATTTTTTAACCGCACTCCAATGGTCTGTAGCACACTGTAAAACGGTGCTTATTATGGCCCTATCGGCTTTTGTCTTTGCCCTGGCCTTACTTCCTTTTTTTGGGACTTCTTTTTTACCGGAGTTTCATGAAGGCAACTTTATTGTCGTGATGAGTACGTTGCCGGGAACCTCGCTTGATGAATCCATGCGTTTAGGCCAACAGGTACAAAAAGCGTTACTTCGCTACCCGCAAGTGATTTCCATTGCTCAGCGGGCAGGGCGCAGTGAGCTGGATGAAGACGCTTTACCACCCAACATCAGTGAGTTTGATGTGCGTCTTAATTTTGATAAAGACCAATCCATGCCGCCTGATGAATTGCTGCGTCGCATTCGTGCGGATTTAGCGAATATTCCAGGAACGGTATTTAACGTCGGACAGTTTATTGCGCATCGCATGGATGAAGTACTTTCTGGAGTACGGGCTCAGGTGGCCGTTAAGATTTTTGGTGATAATTTGGCCACACTCAATGAGCTAGGACAGTCGATGGAGGAACTGTTAAAATTAGTACCCGGTGTAGTGGATGTGAATAAGGAACAACAGATTAAAGTGCCACAGTTGGTTATTGAACTTGATCGCGAAAAAGCAGCACGCTATGGGGTTAACGTCGGGCAGATTTCTGAAGACGTGCAGGTGCTATTGAATGGAGTGAGTGTATCCAGCGTTTTAGAGGGGCAACGAACGTTTGATTTGTATCTTAGAATGGATAAACCAGGACGTAATAGCGTCAAAGCAATTCAAAACATGCTCATTGATGCTCATGGCATAGGGGAAGACAGTAATGCGCAAATCCCATTGCGAGCCGTGGCTGAGATGGCATTGGAGCCGCAGCCTTTTGCGATTAATCGTGAGAATGTTCAGCGTTTGCTAGTGATTTCCTTTAATGTGCAGGGTCGTGATTTAGGCAGCGTGATTGCCGAAGTGCAACAAGAAGTACAACAACAAATCAAACTTCCCACCGGTTATTTTATTCAATACGGTGGTCAGTTTGAAAGTCAGCAACAAGCCTCCAGAGTTATTTTGGTCTTTGGTGGCTTGGTGATTTTTATCATGCTGATTTTGCTGCATAAAGCCTTCGGCACCTTTAGAGAGGCTTTATTGGTGATGTTTAATTTGCCGTTAGCACTTATTGGTGGGGTCATTTCACTGTTTGTGGTGAGTGGAGAGATGAGTGTTGCGGCTATGATTGGCTTTATTACCTTGTTTGGTATTGCTGCGAGAAACGGAATCATTTTGGTGAGTCATTACAATCAATTACGATTGCAGGGCAAAACTCGAGAACAAGTG
>JAGVKL010000067.1 GCA_020050595.1 Legionellales bacterium | reverse complement strand
TGAGGAGCGTATCATTCGTTGAAAAACCCCGTAATCCGCTTTGCTCCTTACGGGCTACTCTGTTTGAATTTGCGCCGATCCGTCAGTTACGGGCTACGCTTGCTTTATGTGCGGAATCTAGCGCGGGAAGTAGGCAAAACGACAGTCATTTTTGTTCAAAATTTAGATGCGTTTACCCTGCAAAATAAATCTATCTTAACTCTCCACCTGTAAAAACATGATACAATGTTCTATTATTATACATAACAAATCTATTTTAATCATATATGCCCTATCCTGAAGAATTTTATTATGAAAGTGAGACCAGTGGTGTAGCTTACCAAAAACATCCTGGTAGACCTGCCATCCATCGTCTGTTGCGTAATGAAGAAAATGGCTGGATAAGTCCCGCCTATGCCGCTGAAAAAAGGAAAAAAACGCTCATCCTCGCTGACTGGAGTGGAGTTGTATGGCGTGAACGCAAGATACAAGCAGTTAAAGAAATAATAAATAGATTACTCGAAGAGGGATTTGATCTCTATATTTGGCAATGTGGAGAATTAAAAAAACTCACTCCAGACCTCTTGGATTCAAGGTTCATTCTCGCGAGCATGTCTCCTTCCAGCACCCCAGAAGAAATGGAAAAAATAGCAGCATCAGCCTATGGCATTCCAAGCCAAAACTTACTTATATTAGATGATTATTGGATCAATCGACTCTTAGATCCCACACTAGATTCTCTGCGTACGCTAAATGTCCAGGATTTTTATTCATCAAGTTATCTAGATCAGATACGAATCCTCTCTTGGGTAAAACGAGCAAAACCACCGCTAGCATCTCTTTTGCTAGAGGAATACAGCAAGGATGCCATTTTAAACTATCAGTCTTTATCCCATGACTTAGCAATGCAAGAGTTAGAACCGATTATTCGGTACCGCGTACTTACCATCATGAAATTAGAAACGATCACTGATTTATTAGAAAAAGGGGAGCTCATTCTCTCCAACAGGAAATTTAGATTGGATGATTGTGAAGGGTTAGAAATAATGTCGCTGGGAAGGTATGGGGCCCGGAATAAAGAAACGTTATTAACCTCTCAGCTAAAGCAATTATTAGTACGCAGTAAGGCGCTGAAACACCTAAATTTACATGATATACATCTCATTGATGATGAAGCATTAGCCTCGGAGGATTTACATCATCTCAATGTTCTTTATATCACGGATTGCACGCTCAGTGTTGCAACGATGAGAACGCTATTTTCTCCTTCGCTAACTTCACTACATCTAAAAAATATCAGTATCGATCCAGCCGAATTTACGCTGCCTGAAAATAGCCTTCCTTTAGTTGAAACCATTGATCTTCGTCAAAGCAAAGTCAGCCCGCTCACCTTAAAAACTATTTTTGCGGCAGCCCCTAAGGCAAAAAAAATCATTTTAAACGAATGCGTATTTCTCCCTATCTTAGATGAAAAAAATCTTTCGGTAGAGGTTTTTGAATTAGCACATAATGCTCCGCTCCCGGGAACCATGCTGCAAATGCTGTTAACCGCTCTGCCAAATTTAACAAAAATAAAGATAGAAGGTTCTATAACTAACCATTACATCTCGCTTACCGGCCCCCTTACTTTACCAGCCAATAGCCTTTTAGCACTTAAAGAAGCTACCTTTGTACTGGAAAAGCTTGATGATAACTTTTTAACTTTTCTTGAAGCTGCTCCTTCTTTAAAAAAACTGAACTTATATGTGAGCCATACCTCTAAGGAACTGGGCACGGGTTTAACATTACGTGCATTATTTCGTCCGTTTTTGGCGCTAGAAGAATTTGAAGAAATAGACCTCATCGGCCAAGAAAACAGTGAAGTATTAGCTGAGCTTGTACATTATACTCGTCGTTTAAAAAAACTTTCATTGAATTTATGTTCATACCCCAATATTTTTCATCTCCTAGAAAAAAGCTTGCCTGAACTAGAGGAAGTATCGCTAAGAGGCCCCGTTAGCGCTGCTTTTCTAAAAGCACTATTGGCCGCAGCACCAAATCTTACAAAGATTAAATTGGAAGGTCGTATTGAGGAGTTTAAATTAGAATGTCATTTACCTAAATTGAAAGAACTTGATTTAGGCAATAGCAAGATGCTTCCGGGTAGTGTATTACAAACCTTGTTGATCGCCGCTCCAAATTTAGAAAAAATTAACCTCCACAACAGCGCTGGGTTTTGTAAATCGCTTGGGTCCGATCTTGATGAAAGCACAGTATGTACGCTTCCTAACGTGAAAGAAATAGTAATACCTCCTAGAACCAACGTAAGTGCTGATGTATTAAAATTTTTAATCAAAGCAACGACTCGCTTAAAACGATTAGATTTACAACATAAATCCATAATAGGCGTTGTAAACAATAGGTTTGATATTAAATTTTATAGTGAAATCTTACCTGAACACATGGATGAATTAGAAGAAATTAGCTTATTTGGCAGCTCCATTGATCAACGTACTCTAAATTTTTTACTTGAAAAAACACCTCACTTAAAAAGCATAAAAATGCAATTTGTTAAAGAATCTCTTGATCTCGCTACTTTTTTTACTCGAAAAGTAGGTCTGGAACAAGTAACCCTAACCAACACCATGATTAACCAAACCACGATTGAGGCGCTATTAAGTAACCCAAGTATAAAAGAAATTATGCTTACCGAGGTATTTATCAATACAGGCTCGTTACGCTTTGCTCCTGGCAGCCTATTGCACCTGCAAACTATCGTCATTGAAACCCAGAACCTTAATCCTGCATGGATAGAAACACTGCGTAAAGCAGCACCTCAAGCCCTAATTACCGTTGTAAATGAAAATCATACATCTTCTTTAATCGAGACACCCGCACCCCAAGATGTATCGCATGATCCACTACATCAAATGCATTTCCGCCCAACACCACCTGATAAAGCGTTCCAATTCAAAGGGACACATCAAACTAGAAATCAAACCATGATCATCGAAAAATTATCACAATACCTTACTGTAAAAAAGAAGCACCTAGCTATTATTCCACGTTTACAAGATGGTATTTGTAGTACTCTTAAAGAATTTTTTCTGGATCATAAAAGAGCAGAATGGGAAACATTCTTGACAGAAACGCTAGCCTGGAATGGGCAAGCAACTACATTAACCCCCTATTTAGAAAGCATATTCGAGCGTTTATACACTTACTATGACATGCACGAACAAAAAACTTCTCATCACGCTTACTATTATTTAGGTAACCACCTATCACGATTTCTATCATCTTGCCCAAGCCCTTGTCGTCTAGGCAATCCTTGGCATGCCATCGTTATTAGGAAGAAAAAATGGAGTACGTTATGGGAGGTTTATGATCCTAATTTCGTGGATGGGGTTAAAGAAGTGACAACGAGTAAGCTTTTTAGCACCATTCATCACTCACTTGGCAACCTTGTTGCTGTTGAATTAAATCAGGCACCTCCTCACAGTGTTCGTATCACTGATAAAGAAAGGTTTCTTAAGGAAGGCGGTCTTTTTACGCTATTACAATGCGCCAATCAGGAGCAATTATTAAAAACCTTGATTCCAACAGGGCGCTTATCCATTACAGCACTCGAAGGATTATGTTTACGTAATACAGAAGGAGTTCCAGCTTGGATTTTAGGGCTTAAGGATCCAGCTCTGCTTACACTTACCCTTTCCCTCTTGCAACAATTGATTAAGCAAAGCGGCAAGGAAGGCAAAAAAAAGCTGGCTGAGAGCCTGGATTGTTTAACACCTTCTCAGCAACATACTTATATTGTATGTTACATTCAAACTTCACTTGCCAAAAATGAAGCGATTAACACTGATATTATTGATATAATCCGCACCACCTCCAATTTAGGGATGGATTATCAATCTCGCTTGCAAACCTGGGAAAAAAAATCAACTACAGCGCCCACACTATCCTCTTATTGCCATTCTCTTTTATCTCTTCATAAAAAAAGATTGGTTGAGTGTGATACAGAAAGTCAAGCCGATGCATTGCGTTACAGCCTACAAGATTATTGCCGTATGATGCATCATCCCGTGTTTTACGTTCATTCACCGAATGATTTAATTTGTACATCACCTAGCATGGATGCCAGCGGTAATATAAAGCCTGGTCCCAGTGGGCGTTTGCATGAGTTTCTCACTCGACATGAAAAGGGTGTAATAATCGTCAATTACAGTGCATTTAAAGCCAGTGATCTCGTTCGTTTTAATACGCTTTTGGATAAAGAGCGTAAAGCAGACGGGACAAAAATACCCAAGGATATGATAATTGTGGGTTTGTTAAACCACGATAGCACCACTCCCATACCAGGCAGCGATGTTTATTCTCGCTTTGATAAAGTAGAGCACTGTGCATTAACAGCCACCCAATTGGAAAAAGCTATACCCCCATTACCTAGTCCAGTCTTAGAGGATCCTCCTGCAGGAGCCGGTGCACGATATACTTCCATTAACCTTTACCATGCTAGCGATTGGGAGAGCTTGTTAGTAGGACAATGGGTTCCCAGAGAAGGAGGATGGTATTATAAAGAAGGGCCTCTTTTACACGCGTTGAGGGATGGAGAAGCGAGAACCATTGAGATACAAAACGGATTATGGGAAAACAAGGATTTTTGCCGCTTCTTTCGTGAGGCTTTGCAATCAGGTGAAATTCATTATCCAGGCGGAAGCATCTCTATACCTGCTAGTTGCCGTTTTTTACGTGATGAAGGGTATGCATGGGAAACCTTAAAACATGCATTTGTCCAAGAATCCACTTTGCCGGAAGAAGGCGTTTTAGCACTAAATCCGGAGACATGTAGTGATTTTTTTAGACAATATAAAATCGTTGCCGGTGATAATCTAGAAGAAACACCAGGCTTCATACAATTAGCGGAAACTAAAACACCGAAAGTTCTTTTTGTGCATGTAACGCATCATTTACCCGATGATCATTGGGCTATGTTGCTTAAATCCTGCCAAGAAAAAAGGGTTAAGCTTCATGCTTATTGTGCTCCAGGAGTCATATTGCCCGAACCTTTACGTAGCGCAACGATAACATCTGCCGTGGTTACGCATCCAGCGCGCACAGGGTTTTCAGTCATTCAAAGCACTGATACAGATACTACCGTAGCCTTCCTACAACAAAGCCAGCCGGACATGCTCATCCTTGAGGTATCGGAATGCGATGTGAATGATTTAATAACTCGGATGGAAAGCAAAATAATCAGTGATGATAGCGGATTACATCTCGCCTTTACTGAAACGACATGTGCTTTACTTGATGCATTAAAGTCCAAGCGTCCTGTATTATTAAAAGGACATTTTTCTTCTACTCTTGCTCAACAATTAGCTCCCTTATTACTCACCCGCCCCAACGTTATACTCCTAAGCGAAGATACTAGTGCGCTTCATTATTTGGGAGAACCTCTTCAACATCATGTAAGCACTGATGAAAAAACAGAACGATTAGCTCATGCGGTAGGCCCCCTAGAAGCAACTATCTACCTGATGATTGAACCTTATCTTGCTAGAGAACCCTTAAGTAAGCTTATTACTCGTTATCGCTTTCTAAAGGCTAATCCTCACCGCTCAAGTGATGAGGCATGGATAGGATTAAAAAGCATAGCTCATACACCTGGAACAATAGAACCCCTTGTGGAGGCAAATGCAGCAGATTTAGCCCAAAGCTTCATGACAGCACGATATACTGCCATAGAAGCTGTCTTAGCACGTTCACCCTATGTATTTTTGTCAGGATTATCCGGCGTCGGTAAATCAACGTTTGTGACTAAAGAATTCTCTAAAGGTAACTGTATTTTATACCAAAGTACAACCGCTCTTACAAAATGGGCCACAGATACTACGCCTGGGAAAAGAAAAATTCTTTTCATCGATGAGGCAAACTTAGAAAATAAATTACGCTATTTTGAAGGGCTTTATAATGATCCACCCGGAATTTTAGTTAATGGAATCTATTATCCATTAACGCCTGAACATAAGGTTATTTTTGCGGGGAACCCGGTCAATTATGGTGATGAGCGCTCTCTTGCTCCATTATTTGAACGCCATGGTAATGCTGTACTCTTTGAGCCCTTATCAAGTGCTGTACTTTACGAGCAGATTATAAAACCGGTTTTTGAAAACACGCCTTTAGCAAGCCAAACCGAGGCGATTAGTAAGCCATTTCTCGATGTATATGCATTTCTATGCCGCCATTCTGAAACCGATGTTTTGATTTCACCGCGCGAATTACAAATGATGGCCTTACTTACCTTAGCGCATACATTAAACACCGGTAAATTAGCAAACCTCCAAACCATTGCCCAAACGATGGCTTATCGCATCGCAAAACATCTTGTACCTGCTGCGCACCACGAAGAATTTGAGCGCCTATTTAAAGTAGAGTCTTTACCCATTACCAAAGCGAAGATTGGCGAGGAAAGCAATTATCTTATTACTCCATCCCGCCAAAGCGCCTATCAATTGCTTGATGATTTCCTTGCCTTGCGTGAAATACGACATGAAACAGGTAATGAAGCGCAGCAATATGGCGGATTAGGTGGGATGATCTTTGAAGGAGAGCCTAGTGTAGGAAAAAGTGAATTAGTCATTGCTACCTTAATTGAGCGCGGCTATAAAGAAATACATGATTTTTCAGCCCCTGTTTCAGTCGATAGACCTTTTTATCGGCTGCCGGTAAGCATGGCAATCGCAGAAAAAGAAGCTCTGCTACTTAAGGCATTTAATGAAGGTGCTGTGGTCATTATTGATGAAATCAATAGTTCACCTATGATGGAGAAATTATTAAATTCTCTATTGATGGGCCTAACCCCCGATGGTAAACGTCCTGATAAACCAGGATTTATGATCATCGGCACTCAAAACCCCATTACTATGGCGGGCCGGAGAGCAATGAGCACGGCGTTAAATCGACGATTGGCTACGGTAGAATTACCCCCTTATTCTTTTGAAGAATTGTCTATGATTTTAAGAGATAGAGGTGTTTTCCCACAAACAGCGGATACTCTAGTTAATACCTATTTAACCCAATTAGACTATGCTCAACGCAATGAGCTTAAACCACCTCCAACCTTACGGGATCTCTTAAGGATTGCTGATGACGTGATTAGGGAGCAAAAGGCCATACTGGATTCTACTGTTCAACGCCCTATTTCTATCACCACTTTTCGTATGTTTAAACCCAACCCTGCTATTTCTGGCCCTACTACTTGGCTTGAGGTTAAAGAGAAATATATCGGATCAAATCCAAAGGTCACTGGCCTTTTGGGTGATTATCTAAAACAACGTGCGGCAACCTACTGGTTTCAAGATTTATGTGCCTCTTTTATTGCCTTATGTTTTGGTTGTTTTAATTATAAAACGGAACAAATGAAGCGGCAGGAATATATTAGCCAGTTAAGTGGTGCTATAACCACCTGTATCGATGATCCAGGCACCGTTCAAGAAGAGCTAGTCACTGATCTTTTGAATAAAGGGCTTAAAGATTTCAGACCAAGAAAACAAGGTTCGGATAAATCATTAAATACGTTATTGCAACAATTAAGATCAGAATTACCCAGCCTAAATTTAATGCCACCTCGTTCCGGGTCTGAACAATTATAGAGCCTAATCTCTCTAACTTGTGAGGATATGATGGGTGTGATTTAAAATTCGCATAATTACTTAAAATCACGATATAATCATTCATTTATTAATTGCGGCATTCTTGTGATGAAAAAAACGGGTTATTTTTTTCGAAAAGGCTTATGGGCATTAGTTAGTTTATTTTTCCTACTCATCGTCTGTTTAAGTACATTATATCTCTATTTAGAAACTCAACTTCCCAACGTAGAGTCGCTAAAAACTGTACAGTTGCAAGTGCCTTTAAGAATATACACCCAAGATGGAAAACTTATCCAAGAATATGGTGAAAAACGCCGCATCCCTTTAACCTATGAACAAATCCCCCCTACTTTAATACATGCCCTCATTGCCACCGAAGACCAACGCTTTTTCGATCATTCTGGCGTTGATGTATTTGGCTTAGCAAGAGCTACGGTCAAAATGGTGCAAACAGGAACCAAATCGCAAGGTGGCAGCACGATCACCATGCAGGTAGCTCGTAATTTCTTTTTAAATCGCAAGAAAACATTCTTGCGTAAATTCAATGAAATTTTATTGGCCATGAAGATCGATCAAGAATTAAGTAAGGAAAAAATTCTCGAGCTTTATTTAAATAAAATCTATTTAGGTAACCGCGCCTATGGTGTAGGTGCTGCGGCTAAAATTTATTATGGTAAATCCCTTAAAGAATTGAATCTGGCCGAATTGGCCATGATTGCGGGTCTACCCCAAGCACCCTCTACGCAAAATCCTATCGCCAACCCCGCTGCAGCCAAAAAACGCCGCGATCATGTATTAGAACGCTTGTATGAAGAAAAATATATCACCAAGGCTCAATACGAAGAGGCTATTAACCAACCCATAACCGCCAAATACCATGGTAACAATGTTGAGGTCAGCGCGCCTTACGTCGCGGAGATGATACGGCAATCGCTTTTTGACCACTTTGGGCCCGACGCCTACACTAAAGGGTACAAAGTTTATACGACCATTAAAGGGCCCTTGCAAAAAACAGCCAATGAAGTCATCGAAAATAATCTGTTGGCTTATGATCATCGCCATGGCTACAGAGGCCCCGTGGCACGCGCAAAAGACATTCATAAAAAATCGGTAGAAGAAATTCATCAATTGTTAGCTAATTATCCTACTATAAATGATCTGCAACCGGCTGTGATTTTAACCACCAATGCTCGGGAAGCAACCGCTTCTACCAGCAGCGGCCATGTCTTTACTATCCCCTGGGATGGCATGTCTTGGGCTCGTCCCGCACTTAAGCGCGGCTGGGTAGGCAAGTCCCCTACAGAGGCCAATCAAATTGTAGCGATTGGCGATATTGTTTATGTTCGTTTTTATAAAAACCAATGGAATTTAGTCCAAATCCCACAAATTGAAGCGGCCCTTGTTGCATTAGATCCTAATAATGGTGCGATTGAAACGCTCGTTGGGGGGTTAAATTTTCAAAAAAGTAAATTTAACCGTGCTATCCAAGCTGGACGGCAGCCTGGATCAAGCTTTAAACCATTTATCTATGCAGCCGCTTTAAATAAAGGCTATACCTTGGCGACTCTGGTGAATGACGCCCCCATCGTGGTCGATGATCCCAGCCAAAGTAATTTATGGCGCCCGCATAATGATAAATTAAAATTTAATGGCCCAACGCGTTTAAAAGACGCCTTGGTTCACTCCCTAAACATGGTATCAATTCGCATTCTTGATGATATTGGGATTAATTACGCCATTGATTTTGTAAGCCACTTTGGCTTTCAGAAAAAGCAATTACCCCATGGTTTGTCTTTAGCGTTAGGCACATTATCGGTAAGCCCCATGGATATGGCGGCAGCTTATGCTGTATTTGCTAATGGCGGGTATAAAATTGAACCTTATTTAATTGATCACATTACGGATAATGATGGCAAGGTTTTATTACAAGCTAAGCCTGCTTATGTATGCAACGACTGCAGTGCAAGTCATAAGGATCCGGATATGATAGCTCCTCGTGTTATTCCTGAAGACATTGCCTTCTTGATGAATAGTGCATTGCAGGATGTTATCCAACATGGTACAGCTCATGATGCTACGATTCTTAACCGCAAAGACATCGCTGGAAAAACAGGGACGACCAACGAGCAAGTCGATGCGTGGTTTGCGGGGTATAACCCCAATTTAGTCGTGACGACTTGGGTAGGGTACGACACACCCCATCCTTTACATGAGTACGCTTCAAGATTGGCTCTTCCAATTTGGATTGACTTTATGCGGGTTGCTTTAAAAGGCATGCCGGATCAAGAAATAAGGCAACCAGAAAATGTAGTGGCAACGCGAATTGATCCTTACAGCGGATTATTAGCCAACCCAAACCAGCCTAATGCTATTATTGAATATTTCCGTAAGAATGAAGTGCCAAGCGCGCAAGAATCTGAGCCTAGGGATAATAGCTCTATGAATCAGCTGGTAGATGGGGATATGAGTGAAGAGGGGTTGTTTTGATTCCCTCACCCGACGCTTTTGCTGCGTCGACCTCTCCCGCTCGCGGGAGAGGTGAGCGTCTCGAATTACATCGCTAATGCATCTGTCGCTGCTACGTAATCATAACCAAGATCACGAGCAACAGCTTCATAGGTAATCATACCCTGATGCACGTTTAAACCATTCAACAAGTGCCCATCGCTTAATAATGCAAGTTTCACCCCTTTTGTTACCAAGCTTAAGATAAAAGGCAACGTTGCATTGTTTAAGGCAAAGGTAGAAGTACGAGGTACTGCACCCGGCATATTAGTTACACAATAATGAACCACCCCTTCTTCGACATAAGTAGGTTCATGATGTGTTGTAGGCCGACTGGTTTCAAAGCAGCCGCCTTGATCAATAGCAACATCCACAACGACCGACCCAGGCCGCATAGCACGTAACATAGCACGAGTCACCAATACAGGGGCAGCAGCTCCCGGTACAAGAACCGCACCAATCACTAAATCAGCTTGAGCGACATAATGCTCCAATGCTTCAGCCGTTGCATAAATCGTATTTAACTTTGATCCAAACTGGAAATCCAGCTCGCGTAAACGAGGCAATGATTTATCAAGTACGGTAACATGCGCTTCCATCCCCATCGCCATACGTGCCGCATTGGTACCAACAACACCACCACCAATAACCAAAACATTGGCGGGAGAAACACCGGGTACGCCACCCAATAAAACACCGCTGCCACCTTGCGCCATTTCTAAACAATGAGCACCAGCTTGAATCGACATGCGTCCAGCCACCTGCGACATGGGTGTTAATAAAGGCAACCCACCATCGTTTTGTGTCACCGTCTCATACGCAATAGCGGTTACACCAGACTCCTTCAGTAATCGTGTTTGCTGCGGATCGGGGGCTAAATGTAAATAGGTAAATAACGTCTGCCCTTCTCTTAAACGACGGCACTCTACCGGTTGCAGCTCTTTTACTTTGACAATCAGCTCTGCTCGGGCAAACACCTCATCCGCCGTATCAACCACCTCAGCACCAGCCCCACGGTATTCATCATCCGTAATCCCAATACCAAGACCTGCATTTTTTTCAACGATTACTTGGCCGCCAACACGTGCAATCTCTCGAACACTACCAGGAACAAGGCCTACTCGATTTTCTTGGGGTTTAATTTCTTTAGGTACACCAACTAACATACGTCATTACTCCTAGTTTTTAATTGTTCAATCAGCTGCGGAACCAGCACAAACAAATCACCCACTAAGCCATAATTGGCAATTTGAAATATGGGCGCTTCTTCATCTTTATTAATAGCTACAATAACTTTTGAATCTTTCATTCCAGCCAAATGCTGTACTGCGCCTGAAATACCCACAGCAATATAAAGCAGAGGGGCAACGACCTTTCCGGTTTGGCCCACCTGATAATCATTAGGAACAAAACCCGCATCAACGGCCGCTCGGGAAGCTCCGATTGCAGCGCCTAACGTGTCTGCTAACTCTTCAATTAATTTAAATTTTTCCGCACTTTGTAAACCTCGGCCGCCTGAAACAATAATTTTAGCGTTACTTAATTCTGGGCGCGTCGATTCATTTAATTGATGTGCCACAAAGGTAGTCTTTTCTTGGGTATAATTTTTATCAAGTTGTTCAATGCTGCAAGGAGCTTGATTCTCTGTGATCGGGTCAAAGGCTGTGGTTCGGATGGTAATAATTTTTTTATCATCCAACACCTTGACGGTTTCAACCGCATTTCCAGCATAGACAGGATGCTCAAAAGTACTTTGATCAACAATACGGATAACATCAGAAACTTGCGCCACATTGAGTTTGGCTGCCACACGAGGCAATAAATTTTTTCCGTAGGTATTCGAAGCTGCCATTATTGTATTGAATGATTGAGCTAGTGCTACAACTAGTTGACTTACATTTTCAGCCAATTGATGCTCATAACAATGGTGATCAGCAATCCAAACGGCTTGTACACCAGCTAATGCCGCGGCTTCGTTAGCCACCGATTGGCAATTATAACCTACAACCAAAAGTACTGGGTTTTTATCCAATTGTTTTGCAGCAGCAAGTACACTTCTTGTGGAGGGTTGCATAACTTTATTATCATGTTCAACAATAATTAAAGTGCTCATTTTTTCTCCTTAAAGCACTTTGGCTTCATGTTGTAATTTATCAAGCAGCGCCTCAACAGAATCCACTTTAACGCCCCCTGCTCGGACCGGCGGTGCTTTAACCGATAAAACCTCAATATGCTTTGATAGCGTCAAACCTAATGAAGACAACTCTATACTGGTTAAGGGTTTTTGTTTTGCTTTCATAATATTAGGTAAGCTTGCATAGCGAGGCTCGTTTAAACGCAAATCCGTGCTAATTATCGCTGGTAATTGAATAGCTAAAGTCTCCAATCCACCATCGATTTCACGGGTCACTTGGACCTGATTGCCATTGAGTTCTAGTTTAGATGCAAAAGCAGCTTGCGGCCAATCTAAAAGTGCAGCTAGCATTTGAGGTGTTTGATTATTATCTCCATCAATCGACTGTTTACCCATGATGACTAACTGAGGTTGCTCATCATTGACAATTTTTTGTAATATTTTTGCGATATTTAAACTACAAAATCGCTCCTCAGTACGCACTAAAATGCCGCGATCAGCGCCTAATGCCAAAGCATGGCGTAATGTTTCTTGGCTAGCATCCGTGCCAATGGTTACAACCACAACTTCTGATGCTAAGTTTTTTTCGCGTAACCGTAAGGCTTCTTCGACAGCAATTTCATCAAAGGGATTGATCGACATCTTGACGTTTTGCGTTTCCACGCCACTATTGTCGGCTTTGACCCTTATTTTGACATAAGGATCTATCACTCGCTTCACTGCTACCAAAATTCTCATAGTTCCTCACTCAGCTTCTCAAATTTTAATACAGTTTGCATCTTGCCAGAGATGGGACTGGCAATTCAAGAGTGCAGACTGTGTAAATAATTATAAAATGCCGTTCCAATTTCAGGATGGCGCATACCAAACTCCACCGTTGCCTGAAGATAACCTAATTTCGACCCGCAGTCATAGCGTTTACCATAAAATTGATAAGCGCTTACTTTTTCCTGCAATAATAAATGGTGGATAGCATCGGTTAATTGAATTTCACCGCGCTGATCCATGGTTGTTCTGTTTAAACAAGCGAATATAGCGGGTGTAAAAACATAACGTCCTACAGCAGCTAAATTAGAAGGAGCCAAATCTCTGGTGGGCTTCTCAACCATGGATTGGATGGTAGTATAATCCTTACTTGAATCTACCACGCTGACAACACCATATTGATGAACATCCTCCCAAGGCACTGCTTGTACCGCTAAGATAGAATGAGCATCTCGCTGAAAGTGCTCCACCATTTTGCTCAAACAGGGTGCTTTATTATCATCAATCAAATCATCAGCCAATAAAACAGCAAAAGGTTCGTTTCCAATCACATGTTCTGCACAAAGCACCGCATGACCTAGGCCTAAAGGTTGGTTTTGACGTACATAGGTAAATTGAATATTCGCAGGAGAAACGCTTTTTACCAGCTCTAATAATTCCTTTTTACCTTGTTCTTCTAATCGTGTTTCTAATTCAAAATGGTTATCGAAATGATCTTCAATCGCACGCTTACTTGAGCTGGTAATAAAGATCATATGCGTAATTCCTGCCCTCACTGCTTCTTCTACAGCATATTGAATCAAAGGCTTATCAACAATTGGCAACATTTCCTTAGGCGTTGCCTTAGTCACAGGCAAAAATCGGGATCCTAATCCTGCCACTGGAAAAACTGCCTTTTTAATTTGCATAGCTAAAATCCTTTTTATTCATGAATCCTTTCCTATAAAAGGCCGCCCTACTGAATAATAATAAGAAATAGCAGCCTTTTTTACTTCCTGCAAAGAAAAACAATTACGTCCATCAACAATAGGTGCCTCACCCAGTGATTTTTTTAATGCCATTAATGAATAATTTTGGAAAATTGGCCACTCTGTAGCAATAACTAACGCATCAAGCGACGTTTGCAGTACCTCTTCTGGAGAGGCGCACCAAATCACTTTAGAGTCAGGGCCTATGGATTCCGTGGACAAGCCGCAAAACGTAGGCCCTGGCTCTGGCAATCTGGATTCAGGCCTAATAACGGTGTCACAAAATCTGAATAGTGCCTTTAAATTTGGCATAGCGACGGGGTCGTAAAGGCGTAAAGAAGCGCCTGCCTTTAATAAAGTATCAATAATAACCAAGCTACTGGCTTCACGAATATCATCAGTGCCCGGCTTAAATGCTAGTCCCCAAATACCGATAACTTTATTTTTTAATGGCGATTTAAAATGTTCATTTAATCGCTCAACAACCCAATATTTTTGTTCTTTATTGATGGTTTCTATGGCTTCTAACATAGGAACATTAATATCAAATTCTTTTGCAGTTTGAATCAAAGCTCGATTGTCTTTAGGGAAACATGAGCCGCCATACCCAATTCCGGCTTGTAAAAAATACGGCCCAATACGAGGATCTGCACCCATGCCTTGCTTTATTTCATCTATATCAGCCCCTGCTTTTTCCGCAATACGGCTAAGTTGATTCATAAAACTAATTCGGCAAGCTAACATCGTATTAGCAGCATATTTCGTAAGCTCAGAAGAAAGCCTACTCATACTTAATAAAGGAATATTTTGTTGCACGAGAGGGTGATAGATCTCTTTTAAGATAGATAAGGCGTCTGGTTCCCCACCAATGATAATACGGTCCGCATATAAAAAATCATGAACCGCTGTACCTTCGCGTAAAAACTCTGGATTAGAGGCTACTCTAATCTCTAAATTTTTATTGGACTGACCTAACTCTTCCTCTACGTACGCCTGAATAGCATCTCCTGTACCTACCGGCACAGTTGATTTAATAACTAGTAAACTATCTTTAGATGCTTCACGCGCGATTTGCCTTGCTACGGCATAGACTTGAGAAAGATCGGCACTACCGTCAGGTAAACTAGGTGTCCCCGTGGCAATAAAGTGTACTGTTGACTTTTCAATAGCTTGCGATAAATCGGTAGTGAATTCCAACCGACCAGAATGTAATTGTTCTTTTAATAATTCAGGTAATTGCGCTTCATAAATGGGACATTCACCGCTATTTAAATGACTTACCCGTTCGGCATTAATATCGACACAGACTACGTGGTGGCCTATTTTAGCAAAACAAACAGCGGAAACCAGACCAACATAGCCTGCGCCATAAATAGTAATAACCATTCTCTTACCAATGCCTAAAGGAGGATATTAAATAAAACCACAGGATAAAATAAATTGGGCCTCGAAAGGCCCAATTTTATTATATTAACCAGCTACACGCCATGAACCATCAGCTTGACGGCATGCTTTACCGTAAATTTGTTGTGTCTTTCCGCCAATCACCGCGTGCGTAATGTACTCACGGCAAGGTTGCTCAGCAACATAATAAGTACGAGTTGGTTTAACACTGTACTGATTACCATTATCAGGGTTAGTCCAATTAACAGATTTCCCCGTAGGTGCTGTTTCAAGGGCGCGTTGTACTTCCATTCTGTCTTGGCGATCCATGTATTGGCCGATTCTACCACCTAACATAGCACCAACCAGAGCACCACCAGCAGCAGCGGCAACACGACCAGAACCACTACCAAATTGGCTACCTAACAAGCCACCTAAAACACCGCCGGTTACAGTGCCAACACCTTCATTATTCACCTGCGAACATCCCGTCAGTAAAACTGAAAGAGATAATGATGCAATTATTATTTTTTTCATTTGCGCTCACCTGTTTGTTATTCGGAAACATTTCATATAGTAGCACCAAGATTTAGGATTATCCAGAAGCCCTCACCCGCCAAGACATACGACAAATCAATTCATATCCAATCGTATCAGCTGCTTTTGCTATGGTTTCGACAGGAATATGTTGTCCCCATAACTCAACGCTATCACCTTCTTTTATTCCCGGACAATCCGTTAAATCAATCGTTAACATATCCATAGAAACTCGACCGACAATAGGAGCAATAAATCCATTAACCCATACAGGGGTTCCTGGCGCAATATGGCGAGGATACCCGTCACCATACCCCACTGCCACAACCCCAATAATGCTTGGCTTATCACTTTGCCAAATGCCTCCATAACCTATTCGAGCATGAGGAGGATAATGATGAATGGCGCTGACCGCTGAAATTAAGCGCATCACCGGGATTAATCCTAAGTCGGTCCCTGTTTGATTGGCGAAAGGAGATACACCGTATAGCATAATCCCCGGCCGGACGGCATCGGCATGGGTTTCAGGCGAGCTAAGAATGGCGGCTGAGTTAGCAATACTTTTTATGACTTTCACATCCTTCGGTAATACCAAGGCATTAAAACACTGCAATTGTTGTTCGTTGTAAGCAGACAAAGGTTCGTCAGCACAGGCTAAATGAGTCATTAAGCCTATTTCAGGATCAACCCAAGGACAGGCGAGCACTGCGGAAATAATGTTGCCGGCTTCATCAGGCTCAAAGCCTAAGCGCTGCATACCCGTATTAATCTTAATCCAAACTTTTATTTTTTTGGTTAAAGGTGTATTTAATAGCCACTGCAATTGACGGATTTGATGAATGACACACTGAAATCCCTCTTCAGCAACTATAGGCAACTCATCGGCACTAAAAACTCCTTGAAAAAGAATACATTCATTTGGGCTGCCAAAATTACGCAACATCATTGCCTCTTCAAGGCAAGCTACCCCGAATGCATCCACTTCACCTTCAAGCGTGGGTAAAATAGATGAAAGCCCACAACCGTAGGCATTTGCCTTCACCATTGCGATAATTTTTTTGCCGGGCGCGCATTGCTTTACCCGTTTGACATTATGTAATAGCGCAGCTGTGTCAATGTATACGTGGGAAGGTCTTGACACTTAAAAACCCTCGGTAGAAATAAGATTATTCATTTTGATAGCCATTAAACGCCAAGTCCTCGAAGCGAGTGTATTTACCTAAGAAAGCAACGCGCACTTTACCAATAGGACCATTACGCTGCTTAGCAATAAGAATTTCTGCCGTCCCCTTATCCGGACTGTCTTCATTGTAGACTTCATCGCGATAAATAAAACAAATCAAATCCGCATCTTGCTCAATAGCACCCGATTCGCGCAAATCAGACATCACGGGGCGCTTGTCTTGCCGCTGCTCTAAGCTACGATTTAACTGCGATAAAGCTATCACAGGGACATGGAGCTCTTTTGCCAATGCTTTTAAACTGCGGGAAATTTCAGAGATTTCTGCGGTGCGATTATCGGCTTTAAAGCCAGGAACCTTCATTAACTGTAAATAATCGATTACGATTAGACCTAAAGAACCATGCTCTTTGACCAAACGACGAGCACGGGCTCTTAATTCGGCAGGCGTCAATGCAGGCGTATCATCAATAAAAAGAGGAGCTTCAGATAACATATGAACGGCTGAGGTAATACGAGGCCAATCGTCATCACTTAACTTTCCTGTTCGGATTCGATGCTGGTCAATACGACCTAAAGAAGACATCATCCTCATTGCTAAAGAATCGGCGGGCATTTCCATGGAAAATACTAAAACCGGTTTATTTTCCTTAATTGCAGCATGTTCGGCCATGTTCATAACCAATGTTGTTTTACCCATGGAAGGACGGCCCGCTACAATAATTAAATCAGACGGCTGTAAACCTGAGGTTAATTCATCCAAATCCTTTAACCCTGTCGCTAACCCAGTGATTGAATCTCCGCTATGATAAAGCGCATCAATCCGCTCAACCGCTCTTACTAAAATAGATTTAATAATTTCTGGGCCGCCATCAGAAGGGGTCTGCTCAGCAATGGCAAATACTTTGCTCTCAGCAAAATCGAGTAATTCGGGGACCTCACGGCTGCCTGGATTATAGGCAGAATCTGCAATTTCAGTTGCTACACTAATTAATTGCCGCTGCACCGACTTTTCGCGGACGATATCGGCATAAGCGGAAATATTAGCCACACTGGGGGTATTATTGGCTAATTCGAAAAGATAAGCCTCCCCTCCCGCATTATCTAAATCATCATTCGACTTTAAAGTATCTAGAAGCGTTACAACATCAAAAGGCTGATTTTTATGAGCTAGCGTGTGGATGGCGCGATATAGAATACGGTGTTCTGTGCGATAAAAATCATCTTCACAGATTTTTGCATTAATTTTATCCCACCCTTGGTTTTCCAGCATTAAGCCGCCAATAATGGCCTGTTCTGCCTCTACAGAATGTGGGGGGCGCTTTAAAACATCAGCCGATTTTTTTTTTGTGGGAAGATCTAACATAAAGCCGCTATTGTAATATTTATACAGGTATTGTAATACTCAATGGGTTCCCATGCCAATACTTGGACGCTACTTGGTTAACTGGGATCCTTCGCTAAGCTCCAAAGACGTACGTCATGTTGAGTGTAGCGAAACATCTCTCAAGGTTTAAGAGATCCTTCGCTCTGGATAACGGGTGGCTTTCCGGATGTTTGCCCCAATGGGGCTTTGCTACTCATGACGCGTCGGGAGAGTTACGATTAACCAGCTAGCTTTTTACACACGTGTCCACACTTCTGTACGCCCTAATAAAGACACGCCAACATAGCCACGCAAGTACAATTTATCACCCTTTACAGTCATTTTGACTCGATAAATTTTACCCTTTTTGGCATCTAAGACATAACCACCGCTCCACGTGCCAGGGCTTTCCTCTTTTAAATCCCAAACAATTTGCAACCCTACGACAGGTTTATCTTTAAAATGCCCAGGGCAAGTAGAACAAACACCCGTGTCATCGGGGCGGCGATAAATTTTTGCAATGGTCCCATTTAAAATACCGTTGTGCTCGGTAAAATGAATGACCGCTCTTTTATCCCCTAATTCATTATCGGTTATTAACCAATCACCTACAGGGCTATCAGCAGCAAATCCTGGTAAATAAGAAACGATCAATAGAAAAGCAAATAATAATTTTATCTTTTTCATTTCAGATCTCCTTATTATTGCAAAAAACTCGCCAAGGTGTTCCTACAACTACTCTGACAATTCAGCATAAGCGATAGCGTTAATGTTTGCAATCAATGTCCATTTTTGCTCAGAGTAACCGCACCTAAATGCCCCAAATGGTTGCAATTTATCAGAAGCAGTTACCGGGGCACTTACCGGGACACTTACCGGGGCACTTACCGGGGCACTTACCGGGGCACTTACCGGGGCACTTACCGGGGCACTTACCGGGGGGGTATTTACCGGGTATTTACCGGGTATTTACCGGGTATTTACCGGGCATTTACCGGGCATTTACCGGGCATTTACCGGGCATTTACCGGGCATTTACCGGGCATTTACCGGGCATTTACCGGGCATTTACCGGGC
>JAGVKL010000045.1 GCA_020050595.1 Legionellales bacterium | reverse complement strand
TTGCAACCAGGAAAGCATGCCATCACTTGCATCAATACTTAAAGTCCCTGGTTGCAAGCAACCAGGCTACATGGTTTAACAAAAAGTGACGATACCTCAAGGCCCAACCTACTTCATTTTATTTGCCTATATGAGAGTTACACCCGTGCGGTTACCCTGAGTTGGTAATCGAAATGTCTTATGATAAACTGTGTTCATTTAATTAACAGAAAGAGTTAAATATTGCAAAACAATCACCTTTCACACCCTGAAACATTAAAAATTTTCTTTGCGACCGAATTATGGGAGCGCTATGGATTTTACGTCGTACAAAGCCTTCTTGCTTTATATCTTGCTCTCCATTTCCACTGGGAAGATAAAGCAGTATATGCTTTGGTAGGTTCTTTTACCGCGTTAACTTATGTTTCACCAGTGATTGGAGGGTTTATCGCTGATCATTTGATTGGCCAAAAACGAGCCATCCTCACCGGGGCTGTCGTTTTGCTCTTAAGTTATATTGCCTTATCTTTTGCAGTCGGTACCGAAGCGCTTACCGCTTCTTTAGCAGGGATCGCTGTCGGAACAGGTTTGTTAAAACCTAATATTTCCTCCTTATTAGGCAATGAATACCCCAAAGATTCTCCTAACCGTGAAAGCGGGTTTACTATTTTTTATATGGGAATCACTACAGGTATTATTTTAGGAACCACCTTGCCAAGCTACCTGAACTCCCATTTAGGCTGGTCTACTTCTTTTGTAAGTGCTGCCATTGGATTATGCATTGCTATCGCTACATTTACCTTTGGGATTTATCATTACCACATTAAAGATTACAACCCTTTTGAATATCAGCTGAAGAAAATTTTGCTTGCAGGCCTTATGATTACTGGTTTGTGGCTTGTTTCTTTTTATATTTTCGTTGACCCACACATTGCAGATACCGCTTTTATTGTTATTGTATTGCTTTCGCTGGCTTATTTAATGATGTGCATACGCTCAGAGCCATCACGCCAATCCAAGCTTACTTTTGCCATCCTCCTCTTATGCATCATTTCAGTCATTTTCTGGGTCTTTTATTTTCAAATGTTTTTATCTTTAACCCTTTTTATAGCACGCGTGGTGAAGCCTACTTTTCTTGGTTTACAATTTACACCGCCTTATTATGTAGGTGTGCAAAGCATTGGGATGATTATTTTTGGGTTTATATTTGCTCGGCATAAAAAACAAATGACCCGAACTCAGCGCGGTATTCGTACAGCTAATAAATTCTTATTGGCTATGTTGTTTATGACTCTAGCGTATGTACTTATTGCTTATGTCACCCATCTTGATACGGGTTCTGCCTTGCTATCTCCTTTGTGTATTATTCCTGCCTATCTTATGATTTCTGTCGCGGAATTATTATTATCTCCCGTCGGCTTATCGGCCATGACCAGTTTGGCAAGCCCTAAGAAAGTTAGCACGATGATGGGGATTTTCTTGGTTTCACTAGGTGTTGGGGGATTTTTATCCGGTAAATTGGCTAAATTAACTGCCATTCCCATCGGCGAAACATCCATTATTATTTTAAAGCAGCACTATGCCACTTCATTTAATTATCTGCTATATATATTAATTGGGGCGACATTCATCTGTGCTATTTTGAACTTAGCGATCAAGCACTTGATGTTGCAATCATCCACCAAATAATAGGTGAATTATGGGTTGCGGCTCTTCAAGCAGTGCTACTATGCAACGTATTGTTGCTGGTTTTTTTGATGAATTAAGCGAGATGTATGAGGAGCTATATGAAGTAGATTTACCTCCTCTATTTGTTAGCTTAGAAGACTATCTTACGCCTCCTCCTGCTGACGCTGAACTCATCATAGCGCATTTACGCCATATTCGTGACACAGGGGATCTCCAACTTCTAGGCATAGCAGCTCAAATTATACTAGAAGTTAAAAAAAACTGGCTGCTTGATCTGAAAACGTTGCGATTTTTTAAAGAATTATGGTTAAAAAGCCATGAAAAATTTTCTTCGTTACTCACTATGCTTTCCAGTTATTGCAAGATAAATGAGTTAGGTCTTACGGCCGATCACCTAGACACAGTGATTAATTCGCTCTACCGTGATAGCCTTCCCGAAGACGCCTGGGCTGTTATTGAGAGCTATGTCACTGCTAAACCTGGTTTTGAAGAATCTATTTATCGTCTACGCCTTACACATAGGCCTCATTTGTCTGAAACGGCAACCATACGCCATTTAAGTCACCATGATATCCCGCATGCCTTAGAAATTCGAGAGCGGGCTGCTCATATTCTCCAGCGTGTTTTAGGTTTATTCAACTCTACGCATGCTAGGGATCATTTTTTGCGCGAAGTTGCCCTTTTTATGGTTGAATTTCATGATTATATTCAAGGAGATAAAGGAGCACACAAAAGTGTTGAGTTAGCCACAGCTGCTTGTGTAGTGGACTGGCTGACGGAGAGCATGGAGCTTCACACCAACCCTAAACTTAAAAAAATTATTGAATTCATGGCCAATCAAATTATCGTGCTTGGGACGACCATGGTATTCAGTAAAAAACAAACCACTGATTTGTTAGAATTGTTTTTACGTATAAAAGATATCGCTATAGAAACTAGACTTATAACATCGCCCTGCCCTGACTTAACAAAATTAGTCGAGCTTATTGCCTTGGTCACCGGGGTATGCGATAAAAATCCTACTGCTTTTCTTGCCATTGCTGGATTTCATGCCGAAGTTGCAACTTTGCCTCGCGTCCGCCGTTACAGCCTTCCTTCTGGTGAAATAGGCGATGATACAACCGCCGGCGCTGGTGCCGGTGCAGCGAGCTCCACTCGCTCCGCCCTTATGGTCATAGAAGAATTTTTAGCTTCATCGGATTTTCATCCTTATATCGAGAGTGGACGAGGACCCTTGGAGTTAAACAAACAACTACTTCTTGCCATGTTAGTACCGCACCTCTCCATGAGTGCGGAATTAGCCGAACGAACCAACCCCCATTACTCTCATGCTTATACTCGATTTATCCATGAGTGCCGCGTGCAAATGGAAAAATTATCAGAACCTGATTTCAAAGCATGGTTTCGAAGGGAATTTCAAACCCGAGAAATAGCAACCGTTATTAAAGAACTCTTTTTTGCCAATATTGCAAGGGAAATGGAATTTAGTCGAAGTCAAATCGGGGGGCTTCGATTCGTCAGAGAAAGGCTTGGTCATTTAGTTTCAACTTTACTAGGTTTTGATGCAGCACGCGCTTCATTAATCGATCCATCTGTACCGGAAACCGATGCCCGTAATCTCGCAGCACTTAAAACATTTTACGACCGCTTAGAACCCACTAAGCAAAATTTACTACTACAAGAGCTCATTTTGGTCGTTATCATGCAAGCAGGAACAAAGTATAAAGCGGCACTGCCTACCCTTACTTTTAGCTCGGTAACGATAGGAGGAACGGGAACAGTGGAAACTGCTAGTACTGCTACGCCTGTAGCATTAGGATTATTTCGCCCTACCCCTAGAATAGAAGAGCCTGCAACGCTTCCAGGAAGCGTTGTAGGGGCTGATTTTAATACGGTTATATAATTTCTACACTTATAGTCGACGTCCAGCGGCCAAGCCGCGGGGCGTCGGCATAAAAAACCGCATTTAAAATCGCACTCTTTGTTGTAGATATTTTTGTGTGTCTTAGTAATTACTGTTATTATCCATCGCCTTATATAAATTAATAATTTCAATATGTACGATAAATACCCTTTACTTAAAAAACTATTACAATATTTAGATGATATTCATGCGATGGATGTGGTTGTCATTGACGTGGCAGAGCATACAACGGTTACCGATTTTATGATCATTTGTAATGGCCGATCATCACGCCATGTAAAAGCCATAGCGGATCATATCCTCGAACATATGAAAGCCGCCGGGTTACCTGCTCTCAGTAATACCGGTATCGACGCTGGAGACTGGGCTTTAATTGATTTTGGCGATTTTGTTGTCCATATCATGTTGGCAGAAACAAGAGCGTTTTATAATTTAGAAGGTTTATGGCAACACCACCCCTAACCTATGAAAATTACCATCATAACGCTCGGCAATAAAATGCCTAGTTGGGTTGAACAGGCCGCTAAAGAATACACCAAACGATTAAAAGAATGGGTTGCTGTAACCGTTATTGAAATTCCTTTATTAAAACGTGGAAAATCGAGCGATTTATCCCGTATTTTAGAAAAAGAAATGATCATGATGAATGCTACCATTCCCTCAGGAGCCCACATTATCTCCTTGGATTCACAAGGAGAATCGTTTACCAGCGAGCAACTCGCTTTAAAAATCGAACGCTTACAACAAGTAACCAGCCATATATGCTTTTTAATTGGCGGGCCGGAGGGGCTTGCCAAAGAGCTCCTTGCAAAAAGTAATGAACAATGGTCCTTATCGTTGTTAACGTTACCTCATACCTTGGTTCGCGTTACCCTTTTAGAAGCACTTTATCGCGCATGGTCTATTATCCACCATCACCCTTATCATAAGTAGCGAAAATAAGGCCTTATACTTAAGTTCTTTTGATATTTAATTTATAATCTGGGCTCATGTGGGAGTGAAACATGAAACTCACCTTAAGTAGCTTAATAAAATGCGTTTAAATAGATCCGTTAAAAATGACCGATTAGCGTCCGAGTTACATTACTTTCGCCTTAGTTTATTGGTCGCATTATTAATCATCCTCTCCCTCATTCTAGTATTACGCTTAGCCTATTTACAATTTTCTCAATATACCCGGTACGCGACATTATCGTTGAAAAACCAAATGAGCATTTTGCCCATTGCGCCCCCTCGTGGTGTTATTCTTGACAGAAATGGGGTGGTTTTGGCAGATAATGCGCCTGTCTATGTTTTAGAAATCGTGCCAGAACGTGTTAAAAATCTAAATCACACATTAGAACAATTAAAAACGCTCTTATCTTCAATAACCGACGATGATCTTGAGAGCTTTGAGCGTGCCCGCAAACAAAATCGCGCCTACGTTCCCATCCCCTTCAAGCTTAATTTAACCCAAGAAGAAGTCGCTATATTTGCCAGTAACCAATATCAATTTCCTGGAGTCAGTATTAAGGCTCGTATGATGCGCTATTATCCTTTGGGAGAAAAAGCAGCCCATGTCATTGGCTATGTGGGCCGTATCAATGAGCAAGAACTGCAACAAGTAGATAGCACTAATTATCGTGCCACCAATTTTATAGGCAAAGCTGGGATTGAAAAATATTATGAAGATATTCTCCATGGTCAAGTGGGTTATCAGCAAGTGGAAACTGATGTAAGCGGTAGAACTTTACGCATATTAAGCAAACAGCACCCCATTTCCGGCTCCAGACTTTACTTAACACTTGATACCCGATTGCAAGAAGCCGCCTTTAAAGCACTCCAAGGAAAGCGTGGGGCTATTGTGGCAATCAATCCAACCAACGGCGATATTTTAGCCATGGTGAGCTCCCCCAGTTATGACCCTAATCTTTTTGTAAATGGTATCAGCGGCAAAGACTATAAAAAATTAATCAATGCAGCTGACCGCCCACTATACAATCGTGCGGTAAGGGGGCTCTATCCTCCCGCTTCGACCGTTAAGCCCTTTGTGGCTCTTGCAGGTCTTGAGAGAGGCGTCGTAACACCGGATACACGGATTTATGATCCAGGCTGGTATAGGCTACCTGGCGTTAAACGTCCTTATCATGATTGGCGGCGAACAGGGCATGGCGTCATTAACCTAAAACGAGCGATTACGGTCTCTTGTGATACCTATTTCTACCAATTAGGTAACAAAATGGGGATAGCGGCGCTTGAAGATATGCTGATGCAATTTGGCTTTGGCCAATTAACCCATGTGGATCTGGTCGAAGAAGCGCCAGGGCTTGTGCCAAGCGCTCATTGGAAAAGGCATAGTAAAGGCCTACCTTGGTATCCAGGGGATACCATCATCACTTCCATAGGCCAAGGCTTCATGCTAGCTTCTCCTTTGCAGCTAGCTAATGCGGTGGCTTCAATGAGCCAACATGGGCATCGATTTAAACCTCATTTACTAGCTAAAACTATTTCTGATCAAACCAAGGAACAAGCGTATAAGCCTGTCGAAGAATACCCCATTCAACTAAAAGATAATGAATACTGGCGCATTGTGATTGAAGGTATGCAAGCGGTTGTTAAAAGCGACGAAGGAACCGCCTATCGGTTTGGCCGTGTGGTCCCTTATACGGTGGCCGCAAAAACAGGAACCGCCCAAGTATTTGGTGGAAATCAATATGAAAAGAAACGAAATACCAAAATCCCTGAAGCCTTAAGAGACCACTCTTTATTTATTGTATTTGCGCCCGTAGAAAAACCCGAAATTGCTATGGCTGTTTTAGTAGAAAATGATGTGATTGCAGCGACCGTAGCTCGCAAAGTGATGGATACTTATTTTGAATTAGGAAAAAAACAAAATGCCTAATACTCGACCCACTTACCGTTTTACCGGGAAATCGCTCTATATTGATCTCCCTCTTTTGGGATTTTTATTGTTATTGATTTGCTTTGGCTTACTCGTTCTTTATAGTGCATCTAATCAAAACATGAGCATGGTCTTTAGGCAATCGTTACGTTTATTTTTCGCATTAGCTATTATGGTAGTTTTTGCTTTTATCCCACCCCATCGCTATAAGTTATGGACGCCTTGGCTTTATGGCTTTGGCTTAGCCTTACTTATCGCTGTTATGGTGATTGGGAAAATAGGTAAAGGCGCACAGCGCTGGTTGGATTTAGGTGTTTTCCGTTTTCAACCGTCTGAAATCATGAAATTAGCTGTACCCATGATGGCCGCTTGGTATGTGGACCGCAAACAATTACCGATTAACCTTAAAACCCTGATTGTTACTGCTTTATTTATTTTTATACCGGCGGTATTAATCGCCAAACAGCCTGATTTGGGTACAGCAATTATGGTGGTGGCGGCTGGTATCAGTGTTATTTTTCTAGCAGGTATTTCTTGGCGCTTTATGGGGGTGATGGGATTGCTTATAGGACTCATGGCCCCTTTATTGTGGCACGTGATGCATGACTATCAAAAACAGCGAATTATAACGCTTTTAAACCCTGAACAAGATCCTTTAGGCAAAGGTTATCATATTATTCAGTCTAAAATTGCTATAGGTTCGGGCGGGGCCTTTGGCAAAGGATGGCTAGCAGGCAGCCAATCTCATCTTAATTTTTTACCGGAGCATGCTACCGATTTTATTTTTGCTGTCAGTAGTGAAGAGTTTGGCTTTGTCGGCAGTGTCATTTTAATTATTCTTATGGTGCTTATTTCTCTTCGAAGCCTTCATATTGCAAAATGTGCACAAACGTCCTATACCCGTTTATTAGCAGCAAGCTTAGCCATGACCTTTTTCTTTTCTGTCTTCGTCAATATCGGCATGGTCATCGGCATTCTACCTGTGGTAGGCATTCCTTTACCTCTAGTCAGTTATGGCGGCACGGCAATGGTCACCTTTCTTGCAGGATTTGGTATCTTGATGTCCATTAGTTGTCATCGAATTCTTTTCAATAAGGGTTGACCCCTGAGGATCGTCACTTTTTGTTAAACCATGTAGCCTGGTTGCTTGCAACCAGGGGCTTTAAGTATTGATGCAAGTTATGGCATGCTTTCCTGGTTGCAAGCAACCAGGCTACGGTTTAAAAAGTGATGATACCTCAGGAGTTGCCCCTCTCCCTGATCGATTTGATACCATCCAACAGCTGTGTAATAATGGTATTTAATTCCATATTTGCACATCATCAAACATGAAATATCAACCACGTATATTAGAGGGTACATTAAAGGATTATCTGCGATACTTCCCAGTCGTTGGATTAACAGGACCACGGCAGTCTGGAAAGTCAACTTTATTGCAACACACTCTACCTGAATATACCTACGTAACATTTGATGATTACCGAACCATCAGCCTTTTTCATAATGATCCTATGCGCTTTTTAACCATTTATGCCGATAAAATTATTTTTGATGAAGTACAAAAATTACCGGAATTATTCAGTTATATTAAGATCGCTATCGATCGTGATCGCAGCAACAAAGGTAAATTCATATTAACCGGATCCAGCCAATTTTCGCTCATAAAAAACTCATCTGAATCGTTAGCAGGACGCATTGGATTATTATCTTTACTTCCTTTTCAATACAATGAAATTCCAGCAACATTGCGCGACGAATCTGTGTTTAGAGGTGGATATCCAGAGCTAGTCGATCGTCACTATGCGTTTTACAATGCTTGGTTTTCTTCCTATGTTGAAACATATATTCATAAAGATATCGCTTCACTTGGTCATGTAGGCGATACCAGAGATTTTAGACGGCTATTGCAATTATTAGCGGCAAATACGTCCCAGCAATTAAACATGACACGATATGCCAGTGATCTAGGCGTCGATGTGAAAACCATCAAGAGGTGGATATCACTTTTAGAGGCTTCTTATATTATTTTCTTATTACCTCCATTTTATAAAAATTATGGTAAAAGACTGGTTAAAAGCCCCAAAATCTATTTTTATGACGTTGGCCTTGTTTCTTTTCTTACCGGAATTGAAAATAAAACGTTGTTCGAGAATGGCCCATTAGCGGGCCCGATTTTTGAAAATTATTTAATCAGTGAGATCTTAAAAAAAGAGCGTCATACCAATCAGCACTCTGAACTGTATTATTTAAGAACCTCACATGGTAAAGAAATCGATATCATCATCGATCGGAAGAACAAAAAAGAGCTCATCGAAATTAAAAATTCTGCAACATTTAATCCCCAAATGGCGGCTACAATCACCGAATTTATCGAAGAAGGTGATCAAGGCTATCTCCTCTACCGAGGGGAAAACTTGCCTTATCACAAACCTATTAGCATTCTAAACTATGCAAATTTTCTGTCCTCCTAAATTAGGCAACGTCCATAAAGTTATCGCCGGGCTGCAAAAGCAATAAATGGGTCAAAATAACCGCTTGATTTCGTTAAATAGAGCTTGCTATTCGCCTGAATCAAGCTTGTATTCTGCTATGGATGTGACATTTTCATTTTGCTACGACACATTGATCTTTTATTTTGCAAATTGCTGTGTTTTTGCATATAATTACATCAGATTAAACCGGAATCTTCTATGCCTTATGCTATAAAAGCTTTTCGTCGCACCAAAACATACAGCGGCAAGCGCTACCAATCTCGCCCCACGGGCATACCTGATGTGGGTCGCTTGATTCGAGGCCTTCCTTATTGGGTAAATCCACTTCCGCCGAAAGAAGAAAAGAATAAAACCCTAATTCTTGCTGATTGGACAGCAGCCGGCTGGAGTAGGAAGAAAATAGGTGAGGTCATGCAGGCATTATCCATCTTGATGACGCCTGGTAAAAATGGCTTAACCGAAGCCTTTGAGATTCATATTTGGCAACAAGGTACACTCCTTAAGCTCACGAAAGAGAATTTATCCTGTCTACTCAAGCAAGACGTTCGCAACAAGATGAGGCCTACATCGCTTGATGCTGTGTCCGCTGATGCACAAAAACAACTCAAACTAGCTTGTGATGATGTGCACGTCCTCGATGATTATTGGCTAACCCATCTTTTAAGTGGCGATGACACACCAAAGCCCCGAACCCTACGTCTTTCCGATTTCTCTACTAACGCCGACGTATACGATAGATTAGGTGATGCTATTGTAAAATTAATGAGTCAGGCCAAACCCGTTGTGACTCAAATCATTATCGATGCCTTTAGCCTAAGTGCCTTTTCTCGTTTGCAATTCTTACGTGATGCTTTTCCTAGCTGTCAATTCATAAAAGAAAAGTATAAGTACGCTAGCTTAAATTATACTAATATTGCTTCCCTGCATAGTGGGGAAAGTGTTTCCTCTCCACCCGATCTCCTCTTTAGCTCCAGTGAGTTATCCATCTTAGATGAGCTTTATCTCTCCTCGTATACAGGAGATACATCAGATATAGGGGGCCACTTAGAATATATTCTTTCATTAACTAAAAACCTTGCTAAATTAAACTGGGGTGGAACACCCGAAACACCATGCACGATAGACCTACCGCCAAATAGCCTCCTAAACCTTGAAGAGATTATGTTACTTAATATGGCCTCTACTACGATTCTTCAAGTTTTACTAAAAGCCGCGCCAACGCTTAAAACTATTCGTTTATCTTCTTGTCAAGGGTTAACAGGCACCCTAACCCTTGCGCCTAATAGTTTGCTTGAACTTGAAGAAGCCTATCTAAGTGAAAGTAACTTATCGCTTCATAGCCTACAAACTTTGCTAGCAGCCGCGCCAAAGCTTAAAACCATTGATTTATCTTATTCTCAAGGATTAACAGGCACCCTAACCCTTGCGCCTAATAGTTTGCTTGAACTTGAAAAAGCCAATCTAGGTGGGAGTAACTTATCGCTTCATAGCCTACAAACTTTGCTAACAGCCGCGCCAAAGCTTAAAACCATTCATTTATCTTATTCTCAAGGGTTAACAGGCACCCTAACTCTTGCGCCTAATAGTTT
>JAGVKL010000044.1 GCA_020050595.1 Legionellales bacterium | reverse complement strand
TAAACCATGTAGCCTGGTTGCTTGCAACCAGGGACTTTAAGTATTGATGCAAGTTATGGCATGCTTTCCTGGTTGCAAGCAACCAGGCTACCGTTTAAACAGTGACGATCCCTCACGGCCCCCAACCTACAGAAAAATGAGCGTTGCACCCTAATTTGACACGGTAAATGCATCTAAATCCCCCAAATAGTCGCAATTTATCAGAACCACCTACTGAACCACGACCGAACCACGACCGAACCACGACCAAGCCACCTACCGAACCACGACCGTTAGGGAGTGGAGAAGTTCATTAGGGAGTGGAGAAGTTAATGTTAACGAGCAGCGAATTCTCCACTCCCTAACGGTCGTGGTTCAGATAAAACGGTCATGGTTCAGATAAATTAATTGTAATTCACACCTATTCGTGTGAAAAATTTAGATGCATTTCCCCTGCTAATTTGAATTAAAAATAGCATCCCGCAGAAGAATAACGTATCATAACGTTCTATTTTCACTCTAATCCGACTTTTTCACTATGAACAAGCGCCTGTTAATCGTTTTCATTTTAGGCTTTTCTTCAGGATTGCCGCTTGCATTAATTAGCAGCACGTTACAAGCTTGGTTTGCGGATTCTGGCATGTCGATTTTGGCGACAGGCTCATTGAGTCTTTTAAGCTTACCTTATGTCTACCGCATTATATGGGGCCCTCTTTTAGATCGTTACTCTTTAAACGCTATGGGCAAACGGCGAAGTTGGATGTTGGTCATGCAAGTTTTATTATTGCTGGGATTTAATATAATGGCCTGGTTCTCTCCAGCATCTTCCCCGCAAATTTTAGCGACCATCGCTTTTGTTTTAGCGTGTTTTTCTGCAACACAAGATGTGGCTATTGATGCGCATCGTACAGAATATTTACCTACTAAAGAACACGCTTTAGGTGCATCTCTAGCCATCTTTGGCTACCGTCTGGCCCTCTTAGTGGCAGGGGGACTGGCTCTTATTATTGCTTCACATTGGGGGTGGGCGATAGCTTATCGTATCATGGGGTTTTTAATGATCCTTGGTATGATTGCAACCCTCTTAAGCCCAGAACCTTCCTTAAAACAAGTGAATCAGACAAGCTTTACGGCTTCTTTTATTGCCCCGATTAAAGAGCTTCTTTTACGTCCCGGCATGGTTACTTTATTATTTTTTATTATTCTTTATAAATTCGGTGAAGCGTTTACCACGACTACAAGCGGCATTGTCATGCCGTTTTTAATCCAGGGCTTGGGTTTTTCATTAGATGCTATTGCTTATGTGAATAAAATGATGGGTATTACTTCTATTTTATTAGGGGGCTTAGCAGCAGGTATTTTATTAATGCGCTGGTCCTTATATAAGGCTTTGTTTGTCTTTGGTTTATTACAAGCGGCTACAACTGTGTTTTTTATTATGTTGGCTATCATGGGTAAAAATTTACCGTTGTTTGCTATCGCGGTGATTTGCGATAATTTTGCAGCGGGGATGGGCTCAACAGCCTTAGTGGCATTATTCATGCGCCTTACCGACAAGCGCTACACCGCGACGCAGTTTTCCCTTTTTGTTGCATTATCCACACTGCCAAGAATCTTATCAGGCCCAATAGCAGCCGTATTACAATCATGGTTCGGTTGGACAGGGCTTTACCAATTAGCGTTTATCCTTGCGCTAGGTTTTATCCCATTTCTTATTAAAATGCGTGAGCAAGTCATTCAAAATGGCCAATCTGATTTACTTCTGCGTCATGGCACGGAAGCGATCCATTAGCCGTGTCTATTAGAGCAGGGTAAACGCATGATATGAAAAAACTAGGCAATAAGCCGTCCTTGCGAGCGAAGCGAAGACGGCAGATTGCTATTTTATAATCATAAGATGCGGTTTACATTAAACGTCTATAATAAACGCTGCCATTACTTTTTCCCTATATGTTATACTTAAAAGAGGGAGGGATGTTGTATGCACGCATTAATTCATGCCACGGATATCCTGTATATAGAAGATAATGAGGCAGATATTGAATCTTTGCGGGATATATTTAAAAAAATAAATGATCTTTTAAATATTGTAACCGTAAAAAGCGGCACGGAAGCTTTAGATAAATTATACGGCCGCCATGGCCATGAAAAAATAACTACTCCTAAATTAATTCTCATTAATATTAGTTTGTCTAAAGATGCTAGCATTGAATTTTTAAAATCTCTTAGAGCCGACCCAGAGTTTAGTACACCACCCGTCTACGTCTTAACGGCATCTTTCACTACCGAAGACAAGCTTGCATTACATGATTTAAACATAGCAGGCCATATTGTTAAACCTTTAGAATACTCTGATGCTTTAAATCTTTTTTGGTCTTTACTTAATGAGCAGGAAGAGTAGTTCATTCGTAGTAAAGTCAGATTGATAACCCTATGAATGTGGAACACGCGCTAATCATTATTTAAATAAGCGTTAATCATATAAGCAAAAATGGAGTGTCGTATTTGGCTGTGCAATGAGTTAGCTGGTTTAATTTGTTTGGCAAATGGAAGCTGCTGTATGAATGAATCAATTTGACCTGTTTTCACATGTGCTTTGCACCTCTCCATCATGGCAGGCATGATATGCGCGCCTCCGCGCTTTTTTTGTGTGTAGTTTTTTTCGGGAACAAATTGCGCTAAGTATTTTCTAATAAGATAGCGGCTTTGGCCATGGCGTTGTTTTAATTCGCACGGTAGGCGTAAAACAAAATCAATAACATTCGGATGTAGGAGAGGGTAAACATGTGAAAAGCCCATGGCCTTGCCTAATAAAGCGCTGTATTCGATTCTAGCACGTACCTCATGGCATAAGGATCCTTCTAGTAAATCAACTTGCATTTCCCTTACACTTTTATAAGATTGTGGAAAACGAGGTTTTCGTTCAATAGGGTTTTTTTCTATAAAAGATTTGATGGTATTTTTTACATCGCTAAGCTTGCCCAAGACGGCATGCAAAGCAGGATTTTTATAACGTAACAAATTTACAAAGGCTTGAATGGGATGATGGTTTGGGTAAATGTAAAAATACTCCTGCCATGCTTGCTGGTAACATCTTTTTTGTAATAATTCAAAGAAAAATGGGCGCCCGTTTGTATGCGATGAAACACATTGATCCCCTCCAAATCCCGATAAAATTCGGTTACAACCATAATGTTTAATGCTTTGATATACATTGGTAGACATAATTGAGTAAATATAGGGCGGAGCACCCGCATATATTTGAGCTAATGTCTGAAATAACGGGTTTAATTCCATGCTTTTCGCATCTACATAATGTACATTTTTGCAGTTAAAATGGTTAATTACACATTCGGCAAAGGAAAAATCACCACCATCTTGACCCGTTTCTGCAACATGGCAAAATAAGGGTAAATCGATTTTATTTTGATGACAAATGGCTAATATAGCGGTTGAGTCTAAGCCACCACTGTATTCAGCAGCTAATTGATGATCACTTTGAATTTGGCTAAGGAGGGCATGGTTTAGTAGTTCACCAAAATGTTCAATATAATCCTGTTCATTAGCATAATAAATAGTGGCTGCTCCTCGCTCAAAAAACCAATATTTTTCTTGATACAGTTGATTATTTTTAATGTGTAATCGACAGCCCGCTTCAACCCTGAAAATACCTTGGTAATGCGTTTCATTACTGTATGGAGCCATTAGTATTTGACCATCATGGAAACATTCTTCTAACAGTCGGTTTACATGGAGCTCGGGACGTTTGGGTAGCTGTTTAATCACATCAGGAATGGTTGAGCCAAAAATCAATGTTTGATTTTGATAACAATAATAAAATGGTTCTAGGCCAAGATAGTCTCTCGCCGCGGTGATTTCTTGCTTATTTTCATCGTATAACAGCCATGCAAACGCGGATGGTGTATTGCAATCTATTGGGGCTAGAGAGTGTGGTTGTGCCGAGACAGAAAATAATGTCACTCCTTTTTCCGTCAATGAGTACCATTGACTAGCATTGGCTACCTTAAGCAAAGTTTTATTCATTAGCGTATCTAATTAATGTTTGCTCTTAACTCTCAATCAAGCCGCTTGAATTTTCAAGTTGATTAGATGTAGAGCCTCCTGCAATCATGTTTGCTGAAGTATTGAAATACTGTAGCATTGGTTTTTTATATGGATAGTGTTGAGCAAGCTCTTTGATGGCTTCTCGCTTTCCAGAAAATTTAAAGCAGTCCTTTTGTGAAATCTTTTTCATGGTTCTATGCTCCTGAATGTTTAGAGGTTATTAATATCTAACGTGTAAGGGCCTCCAGTACATGTGAATACACCTGCAACAACGGTTGCAGGCATGCATAAAAGAGAGAAGGCAGTATTTCCAGGATTATGCACCTCGAGTTGTATGTTTATTGTCGTAGTGAGGGCTGTGAGACCAACACTTGCCATGGCATCGTTCGATAAGGTATGCGCACCATTTCTTAGGGTCGGGGTGCCTCCACGCCCAGCCCACCCAGCATTACCAATGGGTACCGTGTTGCAGTTGACATCAGGGGCGGCAAAGCAGGAGACTATGACATTTCCTATTGATTTGGGGCCGTTAATAACATTAAAAGGACAAACAAGTGTCGCACCTAAGCCCTGTTCGATGACATCAGAAGATGCCAATGCCTGTAGCGTGAGGGTCGTATAAAAAACGGCATGCACAGTATAAATTAAAACGCCGCGCCTTTTTTTCATTAAATCTCCTTAACTTTCTCCAACGCTTATTCAAACGTCAAGAATTCCTTGTTGAAATAGTATTAAAGATACCTCTGGCTTTAACTTAATCACCGTGATTATTGCATTAAGCCAGACTTGATTTTGATCTATCTAAAACCAGATAATGCAATCCTGCAGCTAGTTTGGTTGGGTTTGCATAGCAAGCTGGGCTTGTAGTTTATAATGCCCAAAGCCCACTACTATAAATTAACGGTACGATAGCTAGCCTCGAACTCCATCGTAACTATTTGATTCTATTGATTTAGGACAATAAGGACTTGAGGCTTAGCCAATATTGTGTACTATACCCGATTCGAATGATTACGAAAAGATATGGATGGCTACGCTGGTTGTTGGTATTGGTCAATTTCTGTTGGTAACCGTCCCGGACCGTCCCCATAGAATTACTAAGAATGAATAAAAAGTGCTTAATGGTACCGAGGGTCGGAGTCGAACCGACACGGTGTCACCACCACCGGATTTTGAATCCGGCGCGTCTACCAATTCCGCCACCCCGGCACAGGGGCCCATTATAACAAAGAACGTTGTTGATACAATGGGGTAAATGAAATTATTGTAAAGACGTATTATACTTCTTGTATCTTTGTAATGGATTTATTATGAACAAATTTCTTATAGCCTCTTTATTATTTTTTATAGCTTCGGCAGAAGCTGCGGTTTGCCCTGATCCTAATAATAGTTCATTACAATGGGGGGTTATTCCCCCGCCTTGGCAGTTGAACCCTTTTTCTGAGAATAGGCCGCAAGGTGAGAAAGGTACTGCTTTTATGAAGGCCAATATCTTGGTCGCAGGGTATGGGCGGGGGATCGCCTGTATTTATAAAAACTCAGTCGGGTATTACTCTATTTGGTGGCCGGTGAATGTAAAAGTACCCGCTCGTACGGATTATTATTGGCGAGATACGTTGGGTGGTTTTGAGTGCACTGTTTCATTGGAAGAGTGTGTGTTTTATCCGGCTTAAGGTTCGCTCTTTTCAGGAGCGGGGATTAAATTTTATCCTCGGTGATATTAATCATCATTTGCAGGGCGCGTTTAGCGTTGTCGATAACCCATTGCTGATCTTCTTTGTCTAAGCGTTGGCGTGTGCCGGTAAATTCATTGACGACATCGCCTGCTTTGACTTCGTTATAAGCCATAGTTTTACCCTGTCGTAAAAGATCAACTAGAGCGACGAGGTGTGGCGGGTCATTGCGAGACATGGTAGCACAGCCGCAACCAACGCCTTTTTCTTCCAAAGGTTTAGGAGCCTCAGCTAAATTAACTACCTCAATATTTAAATTCCTGCAGTGTTGTTTTAAATTTTCTACCATATGATTTTCAGTTCCGATGGCGTATTTTTTAGTGCCTGCGCGATCGTGGATGACATAATCCCAAATAAAAGCCGTTGAGCCGGCATGATGGGCTACTTGGACGACCGTATTGCGGCATTCAGGATGAACAATGGTGGTATAGCCTTTTTTCTGCCAATATTCACACATGTAGGGTTGATAATACGTATGCACGGTACATTGGCTTGCAAAAAGAATTAAGTCGGCTTTATCAAAGGTAGCTAAGGTCTTTTGATCTTGATCGCTTAAAGAATATTGCGCGCCAGCAGTGCCGCCAGGCCAGTAAGCTATATTTTTAATACCCAACCAATAAGCTACATTTTCTCCCATGTGCTGATCCGGGATAAATAAAATTTTCTTATGTTGTTTTTGTGCCCATTGAAAGATTTTTTTAACATTAGAGCTGGTACACACCGCCCCACCTTGTGCACCCGTCATGGCTTTTACGCGGCCGGATGTATTCATATAACAAACAGGGAGAATATTTTCAGCACCGTATCGTTCATTCAGATCCGTGAAAGCGGGCTCCACCATGAAATCTTTTGCAAACATTTCCATGGTGCATCCCGATTTAGGATTGGTGATATAAACATGCTGGTTTTCATGAGCGAGAATACTAATAGATTCTGCCATAAAATGTACGGCAGATTCGATAATAACTGATTTTTCAGGATGATTAACAGCCATCAAAGCCAGCTGATAAGAGTCCCCAATCTGCCCACCAAATTGTTCGATAAGGCGCACAATATCGCCACCCATATAATAATGAGCGAGCAATAGTAATTGATCGCCAAAATGATCTTGCGCTTTTTTAAGGTAAGGCGACATCCAGGTTAAGACCGTGGTTAATTTGCGATCGGGCAAGGCTTGGTATTCTTCAGCGTAGGGAATAAAGTCTTCTTGATACCAATCAAGAGGATAATCGCTTTGGCAAATACTCATGTCATTGGTAATCCGCATGAGTGTTTTTTCAGGATGGTAAGTGGTCGAAGTTTTAAATTTTTTCATAGTTAGATAAATGGGTTTTGTGGTGAATTAAGACGAGAAATACTCTCTTGTGCTTTAGCATTTTTTTGCGGAAAATCCTCGCGAAAATGGCCGCCTCTGGATTCTCGGCGAGAAAGGGCCGCTTTCACAATTAATTCGGCATTTAAAATAATGTTGCGAAGCTCAATAAAGTCCCGGGTAATCCAATGGTGCCAGTAATAATCTTCAATAATTTTTTTACGTTTCATTATTAATTGTAGCAAATCCTCAAGGCCTGCCTCTGTACGGACAATGCCGGCATAAGAGGTCATTTCGCCGCGGAGGCTTCGCCAATGCGCATTAATTTGACTCGCTCGACGATTATTAACCGTTCCTGGTGAGCCCCAACTAGCAATGGTATCTATTTGTTTTTTACGGCTGGTAATGTCTTTTAAGGTGGAGCGAGCAGCATTCGAAGCCATCACTAGCGCCTCTAAGAGTGAATTACTTGCCAAGCGGTTAGCTCCATGTAAGCCGGTAAATGCGACCTCGCCAATCGCATATAAGCGCTTAAGATCAGTATGCCCGTCAGTGTCAGTTAAGACGCCACCACATTGATAGTGCGCGGCTGGCACGACAGGTATCCTGTCTTGGCTCATATCAATGCCAATCGACAATAGCGTTTTATAGATTTGGGGAAAGCGTTTTTTTAAAAATGCTTTTGATTGATGAGTAATATCTAAATACACAAAGCTATGGTGGCTATTTTCAATTTCGCTAAAAATCGCGCGAGATACTACATCACGGGTGGCAAGTTCTAATTGCTCAGGTGCATACCATTGCATAAAAGGCTTATCGGTATCTGCATTTTTTAAGAGCGCACCTTCGCCGCGCACAGCTTCTGAAATAAGGAAATTATTTAGCGAATGATGGTGAAGCAGGGTAGGGTGAAATTGATAAAATTCCATATTTCCTATGCGAGCGCCAGCACGATAAGCCATAGCGACGCCATCGCCCGTAGCCACCATAGGATTCGTAGTATAGCGATACGTTTTACCTGCTCCGCCGGTAGCTAATACTACACATTGAGCTAAAAAAGTATGAATGAGATGCGTTTTGCAATCTAAAATATAAGCCCCTAAAACTTCGCCTTGGTTATCGGTGCGATGCGGGTGATAATGGGTAATTAAGTTGACAGCGATGTGGTGTTCAAAAAATTGAATTTGGGGTTGATGTCGGACTGCCTCAATTAAGGTATCAATAATGGTTAATCCCGTTTGATCACCACAATTAAAAATTCGCCGATGCGAATGCCCCCCTTCTTGCGCTAGGGCATACTGGCCTTCGGTTGTTTGATTAAATTGAATCGAATAAGCTTGCAATTGCTTAATGGCATCCGGTGCTTGACGAATAATGCACTCAACAGCTGGGGTATAACATAAGTCATCCCCTGCTCGTATTGTATCGGCAATATGCGATTCTAAAGAATCTTCAGAATTGAAAACGGCAGCAATACCTCCCTGAGCGTAGCGGCTATTGCATTCACTCATTTCAGCTTTGCTAATAAGCGCGATTTTGATGTGAGGTTGTAGCTTTAAAAGCTCCATACAATAATGTAAACCCGCAAGCCCGGTTCCTATCACCAGCACATCAAATTCAAATGATTGCCCTTGCTGCGATGTCATGAAAAAGCTTTCACTAATTGGGCGGCTAGGCCTGTATATTTCTCAGGGGTTAACGCCAGCAATTGGTTTTTTGCTCCCTCAGGTAGATCCAATCCATTGATAAATTGCTTAAGTTTTTCATGATCGACACGAACGCCGCGAGTTAAGTCACGCATTTGTTCATAAGCTTGAGGAATGTTGTAACGCCGCATCACGGTTTGTATGGCTTCCGCAAGGATTTCCCATTTGCCTTCTAAATCATTTTGTAAGGCAGGTTGATTAATCTGTAACTTCTCATTACCTTTGGCCATCGCTTGATAGGCAATTAAAGCATAAGCAAAAGCCACTCCCAAATTACGTAAGACCGTGGAGTCAGAAAGATCACGTTGTAAACGCGACTGTGTGAGCTTATCAGCAAAATGACAGAAAAGGGCATTCGCAAGACCTAGATTGCCTTCTGCATTCTCAAAATCAATAGGGTTAACCTTATGAGGCATGGTCGATGAGCCCACTTCCTCGGCCACGGCTTTTTGTTTAAAGTAACCTAAAGAAATATAGCTCCAAATATCCCTGGTATAATCAAGAAGGATATTATTAATCCGGATCATCAAATGAGACACTTCCGCAATACCATCATGCGGCTCAATTTGTGTGGTGTAGGCATTAAACGACAAGCCTAAATGAGTAACAAAGCTTGCACAGTGTTTACGCCAATCGACTTCTGGGTAAGCTACGATGTGGGCATTGTAATTTCCTACAGCACCGTTGCATTTAGCGGAAATTAAAACTTCTGCTAATTGTTGCATAGGCCGTTTTAAGCGGGATGCAAAATTAATTAACTCTTTGCCGATGGTTGTAGGTGTCGCGGGTTGGCCGTGGGTGCGTGCTAGCATCGCTACATCCGCGTATTGTTTGCCAAGAAGGGTGATCCCTCCAATGACCTCTGCTAAAGTAGGTTTAATCACCTGCGCGATAGCTTCTTTCATCATCAGCGCATAGGCTAAATTATTAATATCCTCGGAGGTACAGGCAAAATGTACAAAGCCTTGGATTTTTTTTAAGCTAGGGGAGGCGTCTAATTTTTCTTTCAAATAATACTCAACAGCTTTAACGTCATGATTGATTTGCTTTTCATAGGCTTTAATCTTTAATGCTTCGGTCTCGTCAAAGTTTTTTAATAGATTAGCTAAGAACTTAGAGCTTTCTGCATCAAGTGGGCCCACTTCGCGAATCAGGTCATTAGCTGCTAATGATTCTAACCAGCGAATTTCCACCAATAGTCGGTAGTATATGAGCGCAAATTCGCTAAAATAAGCGCTCAGCGCGAGCGTCTTTTTTAAGTACCTACCATCAACAGGCGATACGGCATTAAGCGGTGTTAACGTCATGGGTAATTTTGTCAGAGTTATAAAGCACCTATGATAGTAGATGCAGGGGGAGATGTGAATAAAAATTCTACTTAAAAGAAGATAAAATTAAAAAAGGAGTTAGGAGCAAGCCCTATCGCGGATAAACCGCGACAGGGCTTTATTTTGGTATCAATGGTTAATCGATTCTAGAGACCTATGCAAACCGGGCTCTCTTAGTGCCCACACCACATTTGGAAGGAATAATGATTGGAGGCGGGGTTAAGCCAAACACATGCGCCTCTGGGGCGAACAATGATAAAGCTGAGAGATCAGAGGAGCTGCGTAATGAATTATTAGGTGGCGGTATTTCATCTCCTCCAGCTGAAGCACTTTCGTCGTTGGTTATCCTAGTTGCCATTAGCGAATAAGGAGGAATGCCTTCATCCTCTATAGCTGAAGCACTTTCGTCGTCGGTTATCCTGGTTGCCATTAGTGAATAAGGAGGAATGCCTTCATCCTCTATAGCTGAGGCACCGGTTATCCTTGTTTCGAGTCGTCGTCGTTTAGGAGGGCTAGGTTGAGTAATATCGGCTAATGGCGACTCGTCTAATCTGCTTGTCGTGGATATAGCCGTCCAGCAAGAACTTTCGCTTATTGTGTCACCCTCTAAAGCCTCATCATCCACGGGATCTGTTAACCCTGGAATAAATCCTAAAGCAGGTTCATTTAGCTCTGTTAGTTGCGCCTGAAGCTCCTCTGCAGTAAACGCTGTTAAAATAGAGCATAATATTTCAATTTGATCAGAATTAATTCTTGGAGGCTTTTCTCCTAGGTCCATTATGGAATCAAAATAAAACAATAGCTTCGCTATATCATAAATAACAGCGCTATGCTTATTTTCTGAAAGGCATGTTCTTAAACTTTCAATGGTTTTTTTAAAAGGCAGCTTTAGCGCTGCTATGATAGCATCTTTAATGCTAACCTCAGTAGTTAAAACAGCTAACGCCAGCTTCATTAATTGAACATATTCTGAGACTCCTAGATGATATTGAGCATCTATAGCTAGCTTTTTAGAATGTTCAGATGTAGAAAATGATGACTCTCTAGTGGCCTGTCGTATGAAAAATTCGAGATGAAATTCAGGTTCTGTTAATGCCAACAGGTCTAAATGCCTTGTTCTTCTCTCGGCTGCTGTTGTCGCTGGTTCTTTATAACCGACCGCTGCTAGAAGGCTTTCAATTGTGCAGGGGCCGCAATCAGAGTCGTTGGTTTGCCTGATCAATCGGCTGTCTTTAATAGCAGTCCATGCCGTTATCTCTTGCTCGGTTTCTTCTAAGATTAAATTTAAAAAATTGGGAACCTTGTTTCTCATCGGGTCATAATAATTGGCTGATCGTAGTATTCCGCCACTGTAGATAAGCTCCAGTCCAACCCAATGCAGCAGGCCCAAATTGAAGGGAACAAGCAAAATGCCATCTTTTTTTCCATGATCAGCTAATGCTTGTTTTAACCCATAAGGACTTAAGTTATCGTAAGGCCCTTTAACATGAACAGCTACCCCACTTGCTGAGCTGTACCCATGGTTAGCAAGCGTGTGGGATAAAATTAAGTTCATTTCTGTATCTTCATACCAGTAGAACTCAGGCTTATGCAGCTCGGGTTCTTGAATTTTAGTCGCAGGGCCCTCCGTAGAGCGCTCAATTTCAGCCTTAGGAGGCGCCTTACGCCCCTTTGCTTTTGGTTTTTTAGAGCGTCCTCTTTCTTCGCACAGGGCATCTATTTTTTGAAGGGCTTCTAATGAGGCGTATACGTAATTAGCGCGAGCGGATACTTTACCTACACCCGATCGATTTAAATTTTTTACGATATGGGCCGCTTTCGCCGTTGTATCAGCTTCATATCTATAGCGCAATCTGTGGCCATCGTGAAAGGGCTTCCATAATTTGTAGGCTCCATGTCTATCTTTAATGAATAATAAAGAGCCACGCTTTCCCTGCGGAACAAATTCAGAATCATAGGGGAATACAATCCTATTATATAGCGCATCATCGCGGACCAATTTTTCCGAATCAAAGTGAGCACCAAAAGCTTCTGCTAATATACCAATCGTTCCTTTGACGACAACTAAATTTTTTCTAGCAATGACAGAAAGACATTTAAGTTTTTTTTCTTTGATCTTTTGTTTAATACTTTCTACATGCTGTTCCGCAGTTTTTTGTGAATCGGTTGTCATAAACCATACTCTTTTTCTCCTGGGCACAGGGTGCCAGAATTTTTTATGTTCTTCATCAAAAATCATTAAAGCAAAATCCCAAGTTATTTTGATCATACATTATTCATAAATTGCAAATAAAAATCAATTGGGAGCGGCCCTTAAATCTTGATTTAATGGAGTCAGCAGAGTTCACTAAATATCTAGGAGATTGTAGGTTGAGCCAAAGCCCAACCCTGGAGTATCGTTACTTTTTAAACTGTAGCCTGGTTGCTTGCAACCAGGAAAGCGTGCCATAACTTGCATCAATACTTAAAGTTCCTGGTTGCAAGCAACCAGGCTACATTGTTTAACAAGTTGCAAGCAACCAGGCTACAGTTTTAAAAGTGACGATACCTCAGGGCCCAACCTACAGCATTTGTTATGGATATTTAATGCAAACTGCTTAGTACAGCGCTCCGTGATTCAGGGCAAACGCATCTAAATTTTGCACACGAATAGGTGTGAATTACAATTAATTCATCTGAACCACGACCGTTAGGGAGTGGAGAAGTTAATGTTAGTTTCGCTGCTCGTTAACATTAACTTCTCCACTCCCTAACGGTCGTGG
>JAGVKL010000015.1 GCA_020050595.1 Legionellales bacterium | reverse complement strand
GTGGTTCGGATGAAGTGGTCGTGGTTCGGATGAAGTGGTCGTGGTTCGGATGAAGTGGTCGTGGTTCGGATGAAGTGGTCGTGGTTCGGATGAAGTGGTTGTGGTTCGGATGAAGTGGTTGTGGTTCGGATGAAGTGATTGTAATTCATACCTATTCGTGTGCGAAATTTAGATGCGATTGTCCTCGGGGCCCTGAAAAAAGCTAGAATTCGCAAAAAGATCAAAAATAGCATTTTGAAGTATCTTGGGTATATAATGTTCGCGTTTTTTATCTTGTTTTAAGAGGACGGCATGGTTCGTGAGATGTTGGCAGAAGCGGCGGTAATTGCAAAGGAACTTCAAGTCAATGCTTCCCAAGTAGAAGCAGCAATTCGTTTACTCGATGAGGGAGCAACGGTTCCTTTCATTGCCCGCTATCGTAAAGAGGCGACAGCAGGGCTTAATGATACACAATTACGATTACTTGCAGAGCGTTTGCATTATATCCGCGAATTGGACGAGCGTCGGCAGGTTGTATTACAGACCATTCGCGAGCAAGAGAAGTTAACGAAGGAATTAGAACAAGCCATATTAGCAGCCGATACAAAAACTCGTTTAGAAGATTTATACCTACCTTATCGACCCAAACGTCGTACCAAAGCCCTACTGGCTAAAGAAGCAGGTTTAGAGCCCCTTGCTCAGGCCCTATTTGAAGATGCAACACTGGTTCCTGAAGTTTACGCTGAGAAATTCATCAATAAAGATCTTGGCATAGAAAACAAAGAAGCTGCCTTAGACGGTGCGCGTCAGATTTTAATGGAGCAATTTGCAGAAGATGCTGAATTATTGGATCGCCTAAGACATTATGTATGGCAACATGGTGTACTCACCTCGATGGGCATCAAAGGGCATAAAGATAAAAAAGGCAATGCCAATAAATTTGCTGATTATGTTGCTTACGCTGAGCCTATACATAAAATTCCTTCTCATCGAGCCTTGGCATTATTCCGTGGACGGCGGGAAAATGTACTGCAGTTGGAATTAACTTTAGCGGATGATTTAGCGTATGGAGAAAAAGCGATTGCTTCTCACTTTAAAATTACTCAGCATGCTCCGAACAGTTGGCTAATGGAAACCGTGAGGATGACCTGGAAAGTGAAGTTATTCACCAAACTTAGCTTGGAATTATTAAGCCGCTTACGTGAATCAGCCGATGAAGAAGCTATCCATGTATTTGCCAAAAATTTGCGTGATTTACTGCTAGCTGCTCCTGCGGGGCCTAAGATTACGATTGGTTTGGACCCTGGGATTCGCACGGGTGTCAAGGTGGTCGTCGTGGATGCTACTGGTAAGTTACTGGATTATACCACAGTCTTTCCCTTGGCCCCTCAAAATGACTGGCATCAAGCCATCGCTACATTGGCCAAATTAGCAGCTAAATATCATGTTCATCTTATCAGCATTGGTAATGGCACGGGTTCACGTGAAACAGAGCGCTTGGTTGGGGATATGATAAAAATGTACCCGGATTTGGGGTTAACTAAAATCGTAGTTAGTGAAGCGGGCGCATCGGTTTATTCAGCATCAGAGTTAGCTGCTAATGAATTTCCTGATTTAGACGTGTCTTTACGAGGAGCGGTCTCTATTGCTAGGCGTGTACAAGATCCTCTAGCAGAATTAGTAAAAATTGATCCTAAATCCATCGGTGTAGGCCAATACCAACACGACGTTAATCAATCCCGCTTAGCCCGCAGTTTACAAGGTGTGGTTGAGGACTGTGTGAATGCAGTAGGCGTCGATGTCAATACGGCCTCGGTTGCATTACTGACGCATGTGTCAGGATTTAATGAAACATTAGCTAAAAATTTGGTGCAATATCGTGATGAGCAAGGTGCATTTCAAAATCGTGAGCAGTTAAAAAAAGTAGCTCGCATGGGGGATAAGGCCTTCCAACAAGCAGCTGGGTTTTTACGTATCATGCAGGGCGACAATCCTCTGGATGCTTCGGGTGTACATCCTGAAGCGTATCCCCTTGTTGAAAAAATACTAACAAAGAATGGTATTGATATCCGCCAAATCATTGGTAACCATGATGTATTAAAAAGTGTGAATGCGGCAGATTTCATCGATGAGCATTTTGGTTTACCTACTGTCCATGACGTTTTACGCGAGTTGGAAAAACCAGGCCGCGATCCTCGCCCTGAATTTAAGACTGCTAATTTCAAGGAAGGTGTAGAAGATATCGGCGACTTAAAAGAAGGCATGATTCTAGAAGGTGTAGTAAGTAACGTGACCAATTTTGGTGCCTTTATAGATATTGGGGTACATCAAGACGGGTTAGTTCACATTTCGGCTATGACCAATCGTTTTATTAGCGATCCCCGCGCCATAGTGAAGGCAGGGGATATTGTGAAAGTCAGAGTGGTTGAAGTTGATAAAGAACGTCGCCGCATCGGATTAAGTATGCGTCTTGAAGTGCAAAACCCAAAGCAAAATGTAGAGCCGATTCGTACACCCGGTAAACCTAAAAATAAAAAAATAGCCCCTGAAAAGAAACCGCCAGTCACAAAGCCTATCTTTAATACTGCGATGGCTGACGCTTTATCTAAACTAAAACGTGGATCGGAATAATGACCCTGTCAAACAATAGTGAAATCACTATCCAAACATTAGCAATGCCCGCGGATACCAATGCCAATGGCGATATTTTTGGCGGTTGGTTAGTGTCTCAAATGGACTTAGCGGCAGGTATTTTAGCTAAAAAAATATCGCGAGGGAGAGCTGCGACGGTGGCGATTAATTCCATGAGTTTTTTAAAACCGGTGCATGTGGGTGATATAGTTAGTTGTCATGTTGAATTGATTAAAATAGGTAAAACGTCCATGACCATTGCAGTTGAAGCATGGAATGAAGATGTGGCTGACGGTGAAAAATCCTGTGTAACGAAAGGTACATTTATTTTTGTAGCCATTGATGAGCATGGCCGCCCACGGGAGATACCAAAAAAAACATGACGAACATGGAGGAATTAGAAAAATGGATAGCAGAAATGAGTCTGCTATTTGAGCGTGATGAGGATCCCTCGCCGCAACACTACAACTATTTTTTACAAGCACCCGAATTAGCCTCCTCATTAGTGAGGTTGATCGACAGCATTGATGAACATGATATCGAGCAGGAACGTGCCTATTATTCTTCGTGTGTCTTTGCATTAGATATTTGTGTTGCTCAACTCCAGGTGACGAGCGAGGGGGGTAATAAGCTTGCCGGTAAAACATTGCACGATCTAATGACCTTTTTGGCTAACGTTATTGCTAGCAAAAAGCATTCGCTCAGTTTTTGGCTGCCTATCTTAAATGCTTTTTATGAAGTTCATGTTGAGTTGTCCGAGGAATTAAAAAATGCCTACCTTAATCTTGCTTGGGAGGAAGAAGAACTTTCTCCGGAGGAAGAGACGTCGCATTTAAATTCCATGCGCGATTTGATTCAAGAATTAAGTGATCTTTCAGTTTTTGATATTGCCGAGAATTTTTTTGCGCAAAGTTATGCCATGCCGCCTGATTTTTTTATGGATTTAGTTTTTGATCTCTATAGTATTAAAGAAGGGCAAGATATCGCCTTATTAACGCTTTTGCATCCTAAGCAGGACGTAAGAGATATTGTCGTTGCGACGCATGAAGAGCTCATGGGAAATATCACTTTAAGTTCGGTTTCTCTTTCCCGCTTACAAACCATACGTAATTGGTATCCAGCTAGCTATCATGGTCAATTTGATCGTTGGATAAAGCAGCAACGTAAAAAGGGAGTGATCTTTAGTCACGAAAAAAATCATCCTAAGTTAACCATCAAAGCAAGTGAAGTGGATGGCGGAGGTGCTCAAGGGATTTTCATTCACTTGAAAAAAGGCCGGAAAAATCGCCTTTGCGGCTTGTTGTTTAAGTATGGTATAGGCATTAAAGATGCATGGGTTACACCGGCTATTTCTACGAAAGACATCGAGCGTTACTATGATGAAGCGTTTGATGATAGTGTGATGCTGCGGGATGTAGATCTAGATTATTTGTTAATGATGACGGGCCATTTTTTAGCAGTTACTATCGAAAATGGAGGCATGCCGGATTTGCATTTTTTAGAAATCCAAGAAGAGCTTGGCATACAATGGCCTCATGAAAAATTAGACGTGGCATACTTGATGGAACAACTCGCGATACAAATCAGCCCTTTTACTCATGAAAGTATGCAAGCTTCGTTTAAACGGTCTAAATCTTGGCCGAAAAATAAACAGTTTACCGAATCTTGGTACCTTGAAAATCCACAGATTGATAAATTAGTAAACCGCACTTGCAGTTTTATTGATGGGGTGAAAGTCTGCCGTTTTGATGAAGCGATGAAAGCTGTTTTTGCACAAGAAATGGAATTGCACCGCGAGCGTTGGTTATTTCATTTTTTATGGATAGCTTTATGGGTCAAAGCAAAAGCTCGTAAGAATGAAAAAATATGGCAGGATAGCTTTTTTATAGCGTATGCTATTCATACCGGTCTGGCATTAGACGCCATACCTATTATGCATGAAATTTGCCATCAATCCGTGATCAATAGTGTTGAAACCATGCAAGAGCGGCGCACCTATCTCAATGTTAATCATTAAATAATAAGGAGTTTATCCGTGAAATCTAAATTAGTTATGGCATTAGGTATGTCATTTATGTTGGCAACACCTGTCATTGCTCAAGTTAGTGATCCCAATCAAACGTTATTACCCGAGGCTTATTCTGTGTATACCAATGGGGTAGCGGTCATTAACCATCCTGAAGAGGGCTTTACGGAAAAAGTTTTACCTACCATTAATTTATACAAAGGTGCGCAAGGCTGCTATATTGCGTGCTATTCACGTCAAGCGGAGAATGCTGTTTATCCCGTAGGTGATAATATCTATGTGTTAGGGCAGGTGCGGGTGGCAGGTAAATATAACGGGCGAATTTGTGAGCCCACTAATTTTGCTGGCAAAGACATCAGTGGGGACGCGACGTTTAAAACCATTTGCACCGAAAAAATTACCACCTGTGCAAACGCACAATGTTGGGCGGGCGGTGACACAGGCGGGTGGTTTGGTATTCAACCGCCAATGCCGGTAGAGCCAGTTCCAACAACGGTGCAATAAGCACCCTATTCCCCCGCGGGAGCGATTTTAAGTGCAGTTTTTCATGTCGACGCCCCGCGTGGGCGCGGCATCGATTTATTCTGAGGGTAGTCCAGCCAATAATTCTAACTCTTCTTCCGTCATATTACAGCTTTCCATTAGCTCACGATCAGGCGTTACCCCGCGTTCTATTAAGTTTTTAGCACGTTCATAATTTTGTTCTATAACTTCTTTCGCAACAAAGCTGCTACTGCTGGAAATAGCAGGTGTTGGTTTTTTAGAAATTACTTTGAGGGCTTCAAATTGTTCTTCAAAATGTGATTTTAAATCCGTAATTTTTTTATTAAATAATTGAATAATCTTTTCATTTTGAATAAGTTTTCGATTCAATTTTGTCAATAATCGACTCATTTTTATGATGTGGTAGCACATAAATCCCATTAAAAACAAAGCGGTTGTTAAACCAATACACGAAAAGATAATGATAGGGATCATGAATAAGCCTCATTTTGATAGGTTAATTTGCGTTTTAATTTACTAAGAATAGATGAATGAATCTGCGAAATTCTAGCTTCAGTCAAATCCGTAATTTCAGCGATTTCTTTTAAACTGAGCTGTTCGTTGTAATATAAAGCCAAAATTAATTGTTCTCTTGCAGGTAAACTACTAACGGTTGATCTAATCCATGACTTTTCACTGTCTATTTCAAGTGTATGCAATGGATTATTATTATCATCTCCTGCAATTTCATCAACACCATCGTCCTGCATATTGATGGATTGATAGGCTGTTATTTCACGCGTCATATCCGTGTATTTTTTTAAGCTAACGCCCATTTCCTGCGCCACTGCCTTATCCGAATAGAGACCATCATCCTTATTTTCTATACGAGAAATGGCGGCTGACATTTTTTTTATATTTTGGCTAATGTCACGTGTGATGCCTGCCTGTCGTCTCACAAATTCATACATAGCACAACGAATTTTAAGTGAGGCGTAGGTCGTAAAAGCAGCGCCCTTGTCTTCAGCAAAACTATTTTTTGCCTCAAGTAAACCTATTAGCCCTGATTGGATTAAGTCATCTAATTCAATATGAGACGGTAAACGACCTTTAATATGCCAAGCCATTCTATTAATTAATGGAGCATGCTCACTTACAAATGCAGTTAAATCGTCAGTATGTTCTATATGTTCATAGCATTCTACACGATTCACAGCCCCTCCTGGCTCTTAAATCCCTATTCACTTCTAAATACATCATTCACTAGATGTATTTTACTAGCGGGTTCAATGTCTCTTGAAATATTTTGACCACCGCAAACATAAGAAATTGTTAAATGGTTATTCAAAATAACACTAAGGCATGGTGCAATCGATTTGCACTCATCGCTTTTGGTGATAATGCACCCCTCGGTATTAGGTAGCGTAAAATTGTTAACGACGTCTTCTAAGATTTCTGTTTGTAGGTTACAAGGTAATACCAAATATAGTGAAATCGGCGTGCTATTGACCTCAATATTTTGGAATAATTCAGCAATTTTCTTATTATCTTTTTGGTTTATGCCGGCGGTATCAATTAATATTAATTTTTTATTATCTAGCAAATGAATCGCTTGTTGTAACTCACGCATATTGAGCGCATATTCAATATGTACGTTCAACAGGCTGCCAAAATACTGGAACTGATTTTTATTGATAATTCGTTGAAAATCGGTACTAATAATTCCTAAAGCCTCACTCCCATAACGAGAAATGAATCGCCTCGCTAATTTAGCAACCGTAGTCGATTTGCCGACGCCCGTTGGACCCACCACGGCACATACCTTTTTTTCATCGATAAATTCATGCTCCGCTACTTGAATTTTGGACAGCAGCATTTTAATAATTTGGTCGTCATTGGCAATATCATCTATTGAGCAGTGTGATGAATATAAATCAACAAATCGCTCAATAAACGTATGAGAAAATTTTAGTTCGCGTAATTTATAATGTAGTAAATTCCGTTTTTCTATCAGTTCAAGTTCCTGATTGACCGTCGAATTATCCAGTTTCTTGATTCGGATCATTCGTTCATCAAGCGTCGTTTTAATGGGCGTGGATCCTGACAATGAACTATGAGTTTCGACTTCAGCAGCCGGAAGGCCAGCTACTACTTCAACAAAATTACCTGATTTAACTTGAGAATAGATAACAGCATCTGGGCCCAATTTCTTTTGGATGATCATCATCACCTGAGGCATAGATTCAGCATAAAATTTTTCTAATTTCATTGTCTGATCCTTTTAACAACATGTAATCCATTAAATATCATGCATGGCTCTATCCTACTGACTAAGACAACATTTATGCAACAATAACAATTAACTAAGTTGTTCTATTTCATCTTTAATATGGTTTAGCTCAAAAAGGTAATGATATGACTTTGGCCCAAAGTAGGCGCAATCTGTTCTGGATTTAGAGATATCAATCAGTATATGCACGGCTAAATTTAAATTCATCCATGCTTCAGGTATCTGATTTTCCAGGAGGTCTTCGCCTGCTATTTGCATAAAGGAAGCAACTTTTACTACTTTTGTAGCACAGCGATCGTGCATATTGCTATTAACCAATTGAGTTAATTCTTCTGCGACAGACCTACAGTGTTGATTGATAGCCACGAGAGTTTCTTGCGCTGCGAAAGATGGCGCTGTGAAGATGCTAATTATTAATAGAAGCGTGGCCTTGACTATCTTCCCTTTCATAGTAGAACTCCTTGTAAGTATTACATGTCTACGTTTGATCTGACTCTTAATTTTGTAATTAAATCAACTCATTATATCCACGTCAAGGATCTCTGTATATGACAAAATTACTTTTTGTCGTGTATTATGGATTGTTGATATTTACCACTTAAACTACGGGGAGTATTTATGGAGCTGAAAATCAGGAGTACAAAGATAAACAAGACTAGCAAATTATTATCTTTTGCGGCTATATCCATGTTGTTTGGGTTTGTAACTCCGCTTTATGCAGTACCTCCAAACAATGGGCAATTGGTTGTTATTAATGGTCTTGCCAATGTTATCGATGGTTCACCTGGTAATACCGCCTCCAGTATTAAAATCGAGGTATTTGATTCAACAGGTATTTGCTCGACGTCAGCATCAGTGGTGTATGGTGGGGTTGCCACCATTAAATGGGACGCAACAAAAGCGCACTCAACTACCCAATGTACGGGAATTACCACGGTTAACATTACTGCTCTAAAAACAGGAGCAGGGGTTGTACAATATGATTCAACAGCAAATAGCACTCCTCCAGCCGTTGCAACCGCAGCGACAACGTTTACTGCACCAACGACACCTATCACCAATCTCTCTCTCATTGTAAGCGGGAATGGAACGCCTGCTTCTACCGTGGTCGCTTCAGGAACCGTATGGGGAATCGGAGCTGCATCTACGCCGGCATATGATACGAACAATGGTGGAATAGTCACTACTGGAGTGATGGGTGGAGTAGGAGCCAAAGGATTGCAGGCCATGGAGGTAATGCGAAATTATCGAATTGAGCCATTATTTTAATGATCATTCTAGGGTCTTGACATCTGGGGTCACGAGTCAAAAATCAAGATAATTTAGCACAAATTAGCTTGGTTTTTGGCTGGGTCACCAGTTGTCAATGGACCCTATAGAGCGTCGCACGCCCACAAATGTGACTAAGATTCAGAGCTTGCCTGTGGTACGCCTCATTTAATCAACGATGGCATACTCGGAAGATTACACAAACTTTTTTGCAAGGCGAGCGCTGTTGAAACATCGGCTTGAGGATTATTTTTATACATGGGTAATTGATTTAAACATTCCCAGGCAGGGCGGCATGAATAGCCTAAATGATTTGCTGCCGTTAACAGCGCATCTCGCAATGCCACATCAGAGGTATCAAAACGGACGGTATTTAACCAAAAATTACTTCGTGAATGGGGCGGCTCATCGATAAATCGAATGCCTTTTATCCCCGCAAAGGCTCTACGATACAATCCTGCTAATCGACGTTTGCGAGTTAAAAAACTAGGTAATTGTTCTAATTGAGCACAACCAAGAGCTGCATTTAGATTAGGCATACGATAATTATAAGCAACCTCATCATGATAAAATAACCAAGGATGAGGCTGTTTAGCAGTGGTAGTTATATGCTTCGCTTGACGAGCAAGATGACTATCATTGGTTAAGATAGCGCCGCCTCCCCCTGTTGTTACAATTTTATTGCCATTAAAACTTAGCGTACCTAATAAACCAAATGTTCCTGTATGTTTACCTTTATAAAAACTACCCAACGACTCTGCCGCGTCTTCCACGATTGGAAGCTTAAAGCGTTGAGCTACATCCATAAGGGCATCCATATCGATGGGATGACCAAATGTATGCATGGGAACAACAGCTGCAATACGCCGATTTGTTTGGCGATTACGAAGGCCGTCTGGGCCGGGTTCTCCGATATCACTAAGATGTTCCAAAAGTCGTTGGGCATCAAGACCTAAGGTTACTGCATTACTATCAACAAAATGAGGAACGGCACCGCAATGGGCGACGGCATTGGCGGTTGCTACAAAAGATAATGCAGGGACGAGCACTTCATCATTGGGTTTAACGCCAGCAAGAAGTAAAGCAATGTGTAATGCAGCAGTACCATTTACTACTGCAACAACATGCTTAGCTCCCGTGTAATCCACCAATCGTTGCTCAAAGGAGTCGACATATTGTCCCACTGATGATACCCAACCTGTCTTAATACATTGGCTCACATAATCTAACTCTTGTCCTTTAAATTCTGGCTCATGCAGGCTTAAGGACTTCGTTGGCTCACCTAAAACGCGTTGTAATGCCGTTAAAAAATTAGTGCATAAGTGCTCATAGCTAAATGGTAGTGGCTCTTCTATTACATCAACATGTATGTTCTTAATTTTTTTATAATAATCCATCACAAAATTCCTGTTGATTTTCAAATTTAGATTTGACATGCTAAATAAAACTTTGGAGCATCAAATGACCATACCAGTCAATTTGCATAGTTCTTTAGATCTCAATGTAGCGCAATCTAATGGTGTTGAGCCAGAAATTTCGCAATTTTCGATAAGTAATTTGTTGCCGATTGATGGTGATAACAAGGAAATTTCCCCTTCTATCGATGAGTTTGATAAACAAGAAGCCCCATTTCAAGAGTTTCCTGAAGAGCGTAAGGAATTAACAGCGTTTGAATTTCTGCAATACTGGGAACTGCCGCCGCCGCCCACTCTTGAATTTCCTGTTGACACTGATACTCATGCAGAGATTGATGGATTAACTTTAGCAAAGGCTGATAATCCTACCTTTCTCAATCCGCTGCTAAACAATGATTCTCATCCACTACCAAATGATTTAGAAGCAGTAATAGAGGGCAATTTATCTCAGTCTCTCGGTGATAAAGTTATACCGTTGAACGATGGCTTTGAGTCTGAGATACAGGCAGCAAGTACCCCCATTGTTGTACAGCAGCAACCCCATCCTTTAAACACTATCGACGATTTAGAAATGCCCTTAAATCCACTAGTCGTTGAAATGAAAGAAGTTATGCCTGCAGAAGCTATATCTACAGCGAATGCTTTTGAACCAGAAACACATCGAATTATTGCAGCACTTATAACCGAGAAAGAGCGGGGTGCTATTTATAGCTACCAGAATGTAAGTGAAATTAAAAACCAAGATGAGCATAGTCCTGACCCTTTAACCGAGAAGAATACATTCATGTCGTTGCCTAAGGACTTATTACAATCTAGAAATGGTAGTGGATCTTCGTTTAAATCAGAAGATGTTATAACGGAAACAAAAGCAGCCCTGCCATTTAAACTGGAAGATGATGTAACTCAAACAAATGCGACCCCGCTATTTAAACCAGAAGATGATGCAACGCAAACAAATGCGACGCTGTCGTTTAAATCAGAAGATGTTGTAGCTCAAACAAATGCAGCGCCGCCATTAGAAAGCCAACCCATAGTTAATATGGATGCCAGAATACAACAATTGACAAATCACTTGAATGATTTTTTTAATCAGAGCACTACGAGTGATGCGCGGCCAGTATCCGGAGCTGATAATTTTCAGTCTCAATTTAGAATGGAACTTTTATCGCTTAAACCAGAAATTTTAGCGGATCATGCAAACTATAAAACAGAAAATTACACGGCTCAGATTAATCTACATCCTGCTGAATTAGGCCAGATTAGCGCAAAAATAGAAGTAAACCAAGGAGCTACAACCATCACATTTATGGCTGAACATGTGCATGTTCAAAAATTAATGGAGCATCATCTGGCAGAGCTACATAATGCTTTTCAAAATTCTGATTTAAATCTGACCTCGGTAAATATTCATAATGGGAGTGCACAAGATAAAAACGAATCTCGTGCTTATCAACGGCCTGAAGAAGAGGATGACTTAAATCATAGAGGCGCTTCCAAAAAGCATATTAGTGTAAATAATGGTCAACGCAAAAATTCCATTGTTGATACCTATGCGTAGGCAATTTTGTATTGATACTTAAGCGTAAATATGAGTAAGATGGATAAGATTTCGGATAAAGGATTATACGGAGGATACAATGATAGGGATGCCTATGTTTGGATTAGAAGAAAAATCACTATCACTTTGTGAGGTGAGGAGCGGGATGTTGGCACATAATATTGCTAACGCAGATACCCCCAACTATAAAGCCACCGATCTGAACTTTCAAGAAGCGCTTAATCAGGCTCACTCCAGCTCGTTAAATATAACAAACAGCAATCACCTACAAAATAAAGATTCTGTTGAGGGTTATAAATCCTACTACCGTGTTCCAAGCCAGACGAACCAAGACGGAAATACAGTGGACGATGACATTGAGCGTCAAAATTTTATTGAAAATGCGTTGCGTTATCAAGCAAGCCTTGGATTTGCTCAAAATAAAGCAGCTAGCCTTTTAAAAGCAATAAAAGGGGAGTAGGTCAGAATGAGTATAACATATCGGTTAGACAATGTCTTAAGCACCATGGCTACTAGCATGAGCGCTGAAGGTATACGGATGAATATTACAGCAAGTAATCTTGCAAATGCAGGCAGTGTGGGCTCTTCGGATGAAGGGACGTATCATGCCAAGCATCCTGTTTTTACAGCAATTACAGAGTCTATTTCAAATTCAGATCAACCTGTTGGTGGAGTAAAAGTAACAGACGTTAAGACCAGTACTAAACCGTTGAATTGGCGCTCTGACCCTGAAAATCCTCTTGCTGACGAAGAAGGGCACGTTTATTTAACCGATGTGAACCCCATAGAAGAAATGACCGACATGATTGCAGCATCTCGACAATATCAAGCTGCGGCTGAGGTGACTAGTACGACTAAAAATCTATTGATGCAAACCATTCACGCAATTGAAACTTAAAGGGGATCGCCTCTATGATAAGTGATATTCCAGCAAGTACTAGCTCCATTGGTATGGCCGATCAATTAAAAGGAAGTCAATTGACGCAAGAAGGTTTTATGAAATTATTACTTGCTCAATTAAGATTACAAAGCCCTACAAGCCCTTTTGATAGCAGCACCATGATGCAACAAATCTCCCAGTTAACTGCGCTAAGCTCAACCCAATCACTTGAAAAAACAGTAAAAAATTTAAGTGAAAATATGGGAACCTCACAAATCCTAGAGGCTGCTCGATTAGTGGGTGGACATGTTCAAATACCAAGTGAAACCTGCCCATTGGTAAAAGATGAAGGATTGAAAGGCTCCGTTGTTGTGCCCAAAGGGGTTGATAAAATAGAAGTGACGATTCGTGATTCACATGACAAAGTTGTGAAGACGATAAGTGTTGATGCTTTAAGTGATGGAGTTGTAGATTTTTCTTGGGATGGAATGGATTCTGCGGGTCAGCAAATGGCAGCGGGTTATTATAAGATTTCTGCAACTGCGACGCTCGATGGTAAAAATATTAGCTTACCAACGGCAGGTACATTCAAAGTAAATAGCGTAGCGTTAGATAGAACAGGTAAAGGCGTAATTTTGAACGTTGATGGATTGGGTGGTGTCAACATGAGCGATATTATTAAAATCATGTAATGATAAAACTTATTTTTCCAGGAGGAGCGAATTATGGCAGGGATAGGAACCATTGCGACAAGCGGTATGCAGGCGGCGATGTCTAATATGCAGGAAATTAGTAATAATATCGCTAATGCTAATACAATTGGTTTTAAAAAAGCTAGCGTCAATTTTGGAGATATTAATTCCCAAAGTACAGGTGGTAAATCTAGCGGGTTGGGTGTGAAAGTAACATCGATTTCACAAGATTTTTCTGCAGGTCAAATTGAAACAACAAATCAAGGTTTGGATATTAGTTTAAATACTGAAAATGGATTTTTTATTCAACGTGATGTAGTTTCAGGGATATCGACTTATACCCGCGCTGGCCGATTTTCGTTGGATAGCGATGGCTATATTATGGGTTTAAATGGTCGTATTCAGGGGTTCCCTGCTATTAATGGCCAAGTTTCGACAACAGGTCAGCTAACGGACCTACAAGTACCTCAAACACCATCTCCGCCTGTTCCAACCACCACAGCTAGTCAAATATTTAACTTAAATTCCTCTTCGGAAATTCCTGCCGTTCCTTTTAACTTAAATGATCCAAGCTCTTATAATTATCGTGTTGATTCAACAATATATGATAGTTTGGGCGCCCCTAACGCATTAACGGTTTATTATGTTAATACAGGATTGAATACTTGGGATGCTCAGGTAGCGATTAATGGTACGAGCCTTGGAGCTCCTGGTACGATAACCTTTAATACAGATGGTACATTCGCTTCAGCTACGGGCCTTGATGCATTATCTTGGAACCCTCCTGCTGGTGCGAGCACCCCTCAAGCCTTAGAACTGGATTTAAGTAAATCAACACAATTTGCCAGTGAGAATGAGGTGGTTTCTAATACCGTTGATGGAAGTCCTGCCGGTTTACCAACGGGATTTAATATTGACAATAATGGGCTGATAAACATTTATTATAGTAACGGCCAGACGAAGGTTCAGGGGCAATTTGCTGTAGCTAAATTCAACTCCCCTGAAAGTTTAGCTCGTTCGGAAAATATGTCATGGATTCCCACAAGCTTATCTGGAGTAGCTACTGTTAATGTTAGCGCTAGTTCGAATGCATTTAATAGCGGAACCATTGAGCTTTCTAACGTCGATCTGACTCAAGAATTGGTGTCGCTGTTAAGTTCGCAACACGATTTTCAAGCGAATGCACAAGTGCAGCAAACCTATAACCAAGTTTTGCAAACTATTGAGAAATTATAATGGTCGATCGCGCAATATTTCTTGGTATGTCGGGGGCGAAATCCTCCATGCAGGAGATGGGTATAATCGCTAATAATCTTGCCAATGCTAATACCATTGGCTTTCGTGCTGATTATCAGGCTATACAGGCAGATCCTGACCAGCAAGATCAAAAAGCTACACGCGTATATGCCAATACAGAACGGACTTATTCGGATTTCCAAACGGGTCCATTAAATTACACGGGCCGGGATTTGGATATTGCTCTTCAAGGACCAGGATTTATTGCTGTCCAAACCAAGGACGGGCAAGAGGCGTATACACGTGCTGGTAATTTAGAAATTGACCCAAAAGGTTTTTTGGTCACTTCTCGAGGTGATTTTGTACTAGGGCGTGGCGGTCTTATTTCAGTACCACCAGCGCAGAGCATGAGTATTGATAATTTCGGTAATATCGCAGTGCAGTTGCCGGGTCAAGGTGTGAAAGATCTCACCACGCTTGGGCAACTTAAATTAGTTGATATACCTACAGATACTCTGCAAAAAGGTGCAGATGGACTTTTTTATGTGGTGGGGGATGCCACAGTGAAAGTCTCCGATAGTATTCGCTTATCACCAAAAACACTTGAAGGAAGTAACGTGAATACAGTGCAAGCGATGGTAGATTTGATTGAGCTATCACGAGAATTTGAAATGCACGTCAAACTTATGAAGACGATTGAAGAAAATGCAACTCGTTCCAATCAATTATTAGATATATCCAAATAAGAGGGAGGCGTAGGTTTATGGACACAGCACTTTGGACAGCTCGATCAGGCCTTACAGCAAACCATGAGAATCTTGGAATTATCAGTAATAACTTGGCGAATGCGAATACACTTGGCTTTAAAAAGAACCGAGCTGAGTTTGACGATCTAGCTTATCAGATTTCCCGCCAACCAGGCTCTCCTACGTCCATTCAAACCAATTCTCCCAATGGGATTGTATTAGGCACAGGTGTTCGACTTGCGGATAACAAAAAGATATTTACCCAAGGATCCCTCGTGCAAACGGATAATCAGTTAGATGTTGCAATCAGCGGGCGAGGATTTTTTCAAGTGCAAGTGCCTGGGCAAACTGAATTAGCTTATACGCGTTCTGGTTCATTTCAAGTTAATGAATTGGGTCAATTGGTTATGCATAGCGGTTATGTGGTACAGCCGCCGCTTGTTATTCCTCCAGGTACACAAACAATCGGTATTAGTAAAGATGGGATTGTGACTGCCAATGTAGCATCAAGCTCAGGAACTACACCCCAACAAATCGGCCAATTTGAAATGGTTGATTTTATTAATCCATCAGGCTTGTTGCCTGTCGGTGAAAATTTATATCACCAGACAGTATCCAGCGGACTGCCAGTTACAGGAACCGCAATGCTTGAAGGATTCGGCACAATAAACCAAGGTTCATTAGAATCCTCAAATGTGAATGTAGTAGAAGAAATGGTGAATTTAATTGAAGCACAACGTACGTTTGAAATGAGTTCAAAAGCAGTAGGGGCCATTGATAACATGTTACAAACTTTGAATAGGGATATATAGATCGAATGAATGGTGTTTATTTTCAGTGGCCTTTTCGTGCAATAGTGTTGGTAGTGTCTCTGGGATTAAGCGCCTGTAGTCCGCCACTTCTGCCAGTGGAACAATTTCCAGCGGCGTTACCACTTGATTTACCGCCGCCGCCGAAAACAAACGGCACAATTTTTCAAGCCGGTTATGAAGCGAGACTTTTTCAAGATAGGGTTGCTTTTCGGATTGGGGATGTACTGACGATTAGATTGGAAGAGCAAACAACAGCTCAATATAAATCCAATACTAAGACGTCCAAAATAGCGCAACTGACTTATCCTGCGCCGCAATTTTTTGGGATAACGCCGTTGGATTATCTCACGGTAAATACGAATACAAATCAGGAGTTTCATGGTAAAGGGGATAGTGATCAAAGCGGAAAATTAATGGGAATGGTTTCGGTCACTGTTGTTAAATTGTTGTCTAATGGAAACTTAGTTATTCAGGGTGAGTCATGGATTACCCTCAATCAAGGCCAGGAATTTATTCAGTTAACGGGTGAAGTTCGGCCTGAAGATATATTGCCGAATAACGTTGTGTCCTCACAACGCGTTGCAAATGCAAGAATTACTTATGGTGCAAGAGGTCAGGCTGGATATGCTTCAAGTGGTGGGTTGGTAACAAAATTATTTAATAGATTTTTCCCATATTAACAATAGGAATACGATTATGAATTCATTATTTGGCATTGGGATAAGTAGTTTATATGCATCTAAATATGCATTGACTGTGACGAATCAGAACATTGCCAATGCACAAAATCCACATTATTCACGACGCATTGTTAGTATGCAGGAAACACATTTCGGTAAATCAGGAAAGGGTGTACTTCTCTTAGATGTGCAACGGATTTCTGATGCTGTAATTAATCGAAATTTATTACGCAGCAAAAGTAACGCCTCTTCTGCTGAATATTATCATCAACAGTTTGTAGATTTTGAATCACTCTTAGACGATAGTACGACCAGTGTTGCGAGTTATATGAAGCAATCACTAACGGAATTAAGTAGTTTAAATGTGAGTCCCTCATCCATTCAGAATAGAAACCTATATTTGTATCAGTTGAATAATATTAAAGATCGCTTTAATCAAGTCAGTAAAGAAATAGAAAGTGGCAAGGTTAATATACAAAGAGCATTGCAAGGAGACGTTGAAAAAGTCAACGTGCTTACCAAACAGATTGCTGAAATCAATGAACGAATTCAGCAGTCTGATGTAGCTGATTCAGAAGAAAATATGTCTCTTATGGATGAGCGCGATCGCTTATTAAATACACTGGCTGAATATATAAATTTTGAGCTCAGCACGGATCAGCATGGGGGCGTTACAGTTCAGATTGGCAGTGGTGTGCCTTTAGTTTATTCAAATCAGTCAGCTACCTTAATGACACTTCCATCGGCTGAAGATCCTACTAAATTAGATATAGCAATTGATAATGCAGGGCATCCACAGGTAATCACGCCCTTTATTTCGGGTGGAAAAATGGCGGCTTCCAAATCGTTTGAACAAAACGGATTAGATGCAGCCCAAATGAATTTGAATCGATTGGCCTTAGCGTTTGCTTTTAAAATGAACGAGCAGCATCAATTGGGTGTTAATTTAAATGGTCGTTTGGGTGGTAATATCTTTACGGATATGAATGCAGCGGATATTTCTAGCAACCGTGTTTTAACACCAACGACAAACTCAGGATCAGGCACACTCTCAGTTGCTATTTCTGATGTAAGTCAGTTGAGGTTAAGTGATTATAAGCTAACATTTATCACGCCAACCCAATATCAATTAGTACGAAAATCAGATAATGCAGAAGTGAGCACTGGTACGTTATCAGGCACGCCGTTTGAATTAACCGTGGATGGTTTTACCTTAAAAATTGATAGTGCAAATTTTGCAGCGGGTGATCAATTTACTTTATCCCCTACTAAAGGGGCTGCAGAGTATTTGAAGCTTGATATCACCGATCCACGGCAATTGGCACTTGGTTTTCCCGTGGTCACGAGTCCGTCAGAAAGTAATACGGGTGCGGGGAAAATTACATTTGATCAGATGATTGATACTACAACACCTGCATTTTCCACTCCTGGTGAATTATCACCTCCTGTTATTGTTGATTTTGTAAGCCCAACGCAATATCGATTGCTTAATGCAACGGATAACAGTGTGATTGAAGATAATCTAACATATGACCCTGCAGCAGGTATGTCGCTTTTCCCTACACCTGGTGGCTATGACCCTGGATATCGGGCTAGTATAAGTGGAGAGGTGCACGCAGGGGATCAATTTCAAATTAATTATAATCATTCTGGTTTAAGCGATAACCGAAATGGCTTACTGCTTGCTGATTTATATCAACAAGGTATATTAGAAGACAGTTCGCTGAATTTTATTCAAGGATATAATTCGATAAGCGATGATATCTCTTCTAAGGCCAATGTTGCTAAAATGATTGATACGGCTCAAAGTATTATTTTGTCTCAGGCAGAGCTTCGGCGAGATGAGTTATCTGGTGTAAGCCTTGAGGAAGAGGCGATGAATCTGGCGCGTTACCAAGAAACATTCCAAGCTAGTGCACAAATATTGGATAGTGTGAGGTCGATGTTTGATGCGGTGATTACGATGATGAGGAGATAGTCATGACTATGAGATTGCCATCCATTAGCCAATTTAAAACTCAATTGACTCATATGTCTCAACAGTATAATCAGGTTTCGATATTACAATCACAGGTTTCTACCGGTAAGAAACTACAAAAATCATCGGATGATCCAACGCTTGCATCACGCATTAAATCAGTTGAAGATTACATTACTAGATTAGATTCTTATGCCACAAATACTTCTTTAGCAAACAGCCGTCTATCGTTACTGGATAAAACGTTGCAAGAAGAAGTTGATTTAACGATAAAAGCAAAGGAATTAGTACTTCACGCTCAAAATGGCACATTAAACGATAAAAACCGAGAGGATATTGCTACACAATTAAGCGGTGTTTTGGCCTCTATGCTTCATCTTGCAAATTCTCAAGACGGTAATGGGGAGTATCTTTTTAATGGTTTTCAAGCTAGTAAACTTCCTTTTATTCAAACGTCAGATGGGTTTAAATACCAAGGGTCTTATGAAGGCAACTCCATTGCAATCAGTGATTACACGCAAGTGCAGCATAGTGATTCTGGTTTTGCGGTATTTGGAGATATTAAAACCGGTAATGGCTCATTTTCGGTTGCAGCCAACACGGCCACTAATACAGGTACAGGTGTTCTGCAGCCGGTAACCACGTTAGATGCAAATGAGGTGGTTGATGATGATTACACGCTAACGATCGTGATCAATAGCAGTGGAAAATTAGCCTATGAAATTATTGGATTAAGCAGCGGCCAAGTGATACCAGCACCTCCTCTTACCGCGCCAGCCGATGCCCCTGAATATACGCCGGGTGGTGCAATTACATTTAACGGTATTACTACTCAATTGAATGGTGAGCCGGCCGTCGGTGATGAATTCACCATTAAACAAAGCCGCCCACAAAATATATTTCAAACATTGCAGAATATAATCGATACGTTAAAAACGCCTCATACCTCAGCAAAAATTCAAGCGGACATGACCCAGGCATTACTTGAGCAATCTTCAACACTAGCTGGTTCATTGAATCATCTGGTTAATCAATTAGCGAGTGTTGGAGACCGCAAAAAAATGGTCGAGGACCAAATCAAATTAAATAAAGATAGAAGCTTAGACCAACAAGTCATTCTAGGCTCTTTATCGGAAGTGGATATGGCCGAGGCTATTTCTGGATTAACACAGCAATTAACGGCGTTAAATATGTCTCAGCAAAGTTACTCAAAGGTTCAGGAAATTTTTTCTCAGCTATTGAGAGGGCAGTTTAGATAAAAAAAGAGATGCTTCATGCGACTGATTTCAATGTTATTAACTTTTATTTTGGTGGTGGGGTCTTGTAGTGCCGCGAGAATAAAAGATATTACAACCCTTGCTGGTGTTCGAGAAAATCCTTTAATTGGTTACGGCTTAGTTGTCGGTCTTGATGGAACAGGCGATCGCACAAACCAAGCCCCTTTTACGGAACAATCATTCCGCAACATGTTATTACAATTTGGTATTCGCTTGCCCCCGGGGCAATCAATGCAACTTAGAAACGTTGCGGCAGTCGCCGTCAGTGCAAATTTACCTCCTTTTGCAAGAATAGGTCAAAAAATCGACATAACCATTTCGTCTTTAGGGAATGCGCCCTCTTTACGTGGTGGAACATTATTAATGACGCCGCTTCATGGAGCGGACAACCAAATTTATGCCATGGCTCAAGGTAATGTGGTCGTTTCAGGATTTGGTGCGAGAGGAAGCGACGGCTCAAAGGTGACCGTCAACATCACCGCTACGGGACGTATTGCTAGCGGAGCGACGGTTGAGAAAACGATAGATATGCCTTATTTACAAAATGGACAAATTGTATTTGAGATCACGCAGCCCGATTTTACCACCGCACAACGTATTGCGGATACAATTAATCAAGAACTCGGATACCCTGCCGCACAACCACTTGATGCAGGAGCAGTTGCTGTTCGATTGAGCAATAAGGTAGGCAAAGGTGATTTTCTTAATCATAATGCTCAAGTTGGTTTTATTTCAGATCTTGAAAATCTAAAAGTTAGCCCTGGTGCTATTGCGGCTCGTGTGGTGGTAAATTCTCGTTCAGGCACGATTGTAGTCGGTCAAAATGTAACTGTATCACCTGTAGCTGTTATGCATGGAAATCTTACAGTTGCGGTTACGGAAGATCCAATGGTTAGTCAGCCCAATGCTTTTGCAAGCGGAAGAACAGTTGTGACTAGCAATTCGAATGTAAATATAAACCAGCAAAAAGCACATGCTTTTTTATTAAACCCTGGTACGTCTCTTAAAAATTTAGTTGATGCAATTAATCGAGCGGGGGCTGCGCCTGGGGATTTGATTGAAATTCTTGGGGCTATAAAGCAAGCTGGAGCTTTGCATGCTGATTTGGAAATTATATAAGAATGCTAAAGGGAGGGTAGGAGTCATGATGACGGACGCTAAAACTATGATGAGTGTAGGCACTTATACAGATTTTAAAGATATTAACGCTTTGCATCACCAGATAAACAGTGATCCTACTGCTGCTAAAAAAGAAGTAGCTGAGCAGTTCGAATCGCTGCTCGTCCAAATTTTGATGAAAAGTATGCGCGATGCAAACGAAGCATTAGTTAGCGATCCAACAGCAAGTGAACAATCAGCTCTATACATGGATTTATTTGATAAACAATTATCGCTAGTAGTTTCACATGCAGGCACTGGTTTCGCTAAAATGATTGAGGGATCTTTGGAGCGAGCGGAACCGGCTCGCCTTGAACCTATTCCTTCTGGCACGGAGCCTATAGCTCGTTCAGATAAGGAAGAGCCTGTGGTCAAAGCCGAGGCGGTAGCAGAGCCTGTTGCCACGGTTCAAAAAGCTGCAGCAGAAGGGGTATTTAGCTCACAATCTGAGTTTGTTAAGACGCTTTGGTCATCTGCAAAAACCGCCGCCTCACTCTTAGGCGCTGATCCTAAATTTTTATTAGCCCAGGCTGCTCTTGAAACAAATTGGGGGAAAAATATTATATCGAAGGGGACAGGACAAAGTACGCATAATTTATTTAATATAAAAGCGGATAGCAGTTGGGATGCATCATCTGTTCAAGTCAACGCGCTGGAACAAGAAAATGGGATTATGGTTAAAAATAAATCTAAATTCCGAGCATATGAGTCATTTAATGCTAGCTTTAACGATTACGTTGATTTTTTAAAAAATAATAGTCGTTATGGTGAAGCCCTAAAGCATGCATCTGATCCTCATCAATTTGCACAGCAATTACAAAAAGCTAATTATGCGACGGATGAAAAGTATTCTGAAAAAATTATGCAGATTTATTCAAGCAAACGATTCAATGATATGATTATTAATCAAAAATTAATTTAATTTTTTTTAATATTCACCGATAAGATAAGTAATAGGGATTAAAAGGAGTATGCCGTGAATAATATAAAAATTAATTTAGTGTCACCTGTCCAGCTTAATAATACGGCTAAAACGAATAGTTCTAAGGCGAATATGACAGGAAATAATCTGTCTATTAGTAATAATAGTCCTTCAGATTCATCTGATCAAATGGCAAGATTAATTAATTTAATTAAAACAGCATCTAGCGAGGCGCGTTCTGTAGATGCAATTCAAAAAATTAAAAGCCAAGTTGAATCGGGCGGATACTCGGTTGATATATTATCGCTGGTTGAGCATTTATTTCAGGAATTATCGGTTGATGGTGAGATTGAATGAAACAGGATTTTATTGAGATTGAAACGTTATTAACGGATTTTATTGCTCACTTACGAGTATTAAATCAATGCATGCTTGACGACCAGCGCCTTTTTTCTACCGATGATTTAGCGGCTCTTGAGAAAAGCGATTCTTATAAATTAGAGGTAAATTCGCATTTAAAGCTTCTTATTGATCAATTGATGGAACATGCCGGTATTAAAGAATTCACAGGTGATTTATTTGTGAAATTGGCATCTTATGCTGAGACACTTGATGCATCTTATAAGCCTAAATTTACTGAACTTGTAGAGGTCTTAGGCGAGGAGTATAAAGCCGGCCTTCAACTTATGTATACTAATCGCCAGGTAGTTAATGCGAATCTGATGAATGTAAAAGAGCTTCTTAGCCATTTGACCCAAACCCCGTTAGATGCAACAAACACAACGTATGATCAATCAGGTATTATTTCGTAGGTAAACGATCCCAAAAAGGCTGCTGGATTGCTTTGCTACACTCGCAAAGACGAGGAGAGGCTGAACCCCCTACGGTACAATGTTTAGTAAAAACCGTAGGTTGGATTCCAGAATGCAACCCAACATTCCCTCCCACTTATCAAAACTATTATTTAATATACATCGGCAAATTAAACATAAACTCTTGCATAACATGCACAAGCTTATTTAATAACCAAGGCGTCAATGTTAACAAAACCACAAACATCACGATAAGCTTGGGAATGAATGTTACTGTCATCTCATTAATTTGCGTAGCCGCTTGAATAATCGACACGGTTACCCCAACGATAAGTGTTGGTATCGTAATAATGCACACCGCATACATTATTATCAGTAAAGTTTGATGTAAGGCTAATAGCAGCGGAAGATTATTCATTCATACTCTTTTAAATTTTGTTGACAGGCACGCACAGTTGCTAATTCGGTGCGGTTTGTATCTTCAATATTATCACGAGCAATTTGGCATGTTTTTTGATGGAGGGCTAAAATATCGTTGAAGCCATCTATTTTTTGGTTAAAGGTATGGCAGCGTGAAATTAAGTCCATTTTTTTTAGTTCTAATTGATTTAATTCTTTCTTTTCACTGTAAAGAACATTGGAAAGTTCATCAAGAAATTCTTGGTTATTACGGTAACTGGGGACACGATGCACCGTCGTATTGTAAAATGTTCCTTTGTATTCATTTAAATATGCTTCAAATGATTTGATGGTTTGTTCCTTTTTTTTAATTGTCTCTTGTAACTGATAGATTTGGCCTTCGAGTTGATTTTTTTGAAGCGTTAAAGACGTAATGATGGTGTTGATAGTGCTGCTTTTTCTATCGGTTGGTTTCTTCATTCAAATAGACTCATAAGCGTGCTCAACGTTGTTTCGAAAGAGCTTGATTCATCGGTTCGTTGTTGTAAGAAAAGCTTAATTTTGGAGTGAAAAAGAATGGCCTCATCAAGAGTTTGATCCGAGCCGCGTTGATACATTCCCATTTTAATAAGATCTTGATTTTGAATATAGGCGCTATAAAGTTGTTTGAAGCGTTGAGCTTGCTGAAAATGTGGTTTGTCTATAACCGTAGCCATAACTCGGCTAACCGAGCTTCCAATATCAATCGCAGGATAATGGCCTGAATCAGCCAATTGCCTTGATAAGACGATATGACCATCTAGTATTGAACGGGCATGATCAGCGACCGGATCATTCATGTCATCGCCTTCGGTTAAAACCGTATAAAACGCGGTTATTGACCCCTGTTGACCACATCCACTACCAGTACGCTCGACAAGTTGTGAAATCTTAGCAAATACCGTGGGAGAGTAGCCTTTAGAAGAAGGCATTTCGCCTAATGTTAGATATATTTGACGTAGTGCTTGGGCATAGCGGGTGAGCGAATCAACAATCAGCAAAACTTGTCGTCCGCAATCGCGAAAATATTCGGCAATCGATGTTGCCGCAAGTGCGCCATTGGCTCGCTCCAACGGAGAAGAGTCAATTGGTGCTGCAATAACCACCGTTTTTTTAAGATTTTCTGCACCAATATTATCTTCGATGAATTCTTTAACTTCACGACCACGCTCACCAATGAGGCCTACAACGACAACTTCGGCTGAGGTGAATCGTGACATCATGCCTAATAACACACTTTTACCTACGCCGCTTCCTGCAAAAATTCCAAGCCGTTGTCCTTGACCTACAGTTAATAATCCATTGATGGCTTTGATACCCACATCAAGCGGTTTTGTAATACGGTTACGTTCAATAGGATTAATGACGGGAGCATAAAGGGAATAGAAATTGGTGGGATTTAATGCGCCTTTATTATCAATAGGTTCGCAAAGGCCATTAATAATGCGCCCTTGTAATGGTGGTCCCACCGGAACATTAAGGCTAGTGCCGGTACAATAGAGCTTATTTCCAGGGCTTATGCCTAATGTGTCTTGATAGGCCATTAAATATGTTTTTTGATTAGCAAATCCAATGACTTCAGCAGGGATTTGCCGCTTTGGGGTGGCAACATAGCAGAGCATGCCCACAGCTGCATTTAAACCGGTAGCTTCCAAGAGAAATCCAGAGATGCGAATAATGGTACCGTAAATTTTGTAGCCGTGCGTCTTATCAACACGTTCGTTAATAGTTGCAAAATGAGCGTTTAACTGTCCAATAAGATGCGTCATGGCTTAGAGCTCAAAAATTTCATTAAGGCGGTGTTCGAGAATTGACTCAAGTTCACTGTAAGTTGTTTTAATCCTGAAATCGCCTAGTTTTAGCGTATCGTCGGATTTAATAATAATGTCTGGTGGCATTGCTGCATGTGTAGAAAAATAATCGTGATGTTCAGGCGCAATTTGAATGGTACACGGTTCTCCATCCCTTTGAATCTGAGAAAAAGCGTGTTCTATCATATATTTTAATCGTTCCCTATCGAGGCTTATCTCTTTTAAAATAACGGACTCTGTAATTTTTTTTACTAAGTTTGTAATGTTGGTTATGAGGGTTTCATTTACATGATTAATTTGTGTTGAGATGGTTTCACTGATTTTGCGTAACACATCAAGATGTTCTTCTAATCGTTGTACATGAGCGAGTCTTGCTTGTTCTTCGGCAATGATTTCAGGTGATGGTTCGGGTTCGGGTTCAGGTTCAGGCTGGCGCTGTTCGATGGGTTCAGAAATAGCCTCCGGATTATCTATGGTAATTAATGTATCGACGTGAGGGTAGTTCCAAAGTTCAAAATCCATCGGGACCTCGATTATAGTATGGTTGTATTATCATTGGAGGTTAGGAAGATTTTTTCTTCTTGAATAAGTTTTTTAGCAATACCAATAATTCGTTTTTGTGCCTCAAATACATCACTTAATTTAACAGGGCCTTTTGATTCTAAGTCTTCTTTTAATAACTCCGCTGATTTATTGGACATGTTTTTAAAGAAGATATCTTTTAATTCTTCATCAGCGCCTTTTAGTGCGAGAACTAAATCATCATTATTTAATTCAACAATAAAGGTCTGCATACTTCTGCTATCCATCTGGGCAAGTTTGCTAAAGGGAAATAATTTATCTTGTAATTTCTCATTAATCTCTTGGTTTTCTTCCCCGATAGAAGCCATTATTTCGTTTTCACTCTCCATATCTAATTTAGCAATGATATTTGCGGCTAAATTAAAGCCGTCAGAGGTTAGTAATTTAAATTTTTCTGTTTTGGTAAATTGTTCTTCAAGATAGTCTGATAGGGCATTCATGGCATATTGTGAAACAGGGTTACTGTGTGTCATGCGTGTAATAACATCATTGCAGATCGCCTTGGGAAGGTGCTTTAATATTTGGGCTGATTGCTCGCTATCAATACACATAAGGGCCACGGTAATGATTTGTGGATGCTCATCTTGTAGAGCCGAAACAATATGGTGCATTTGTTGCCATTTTATGAGCTCAAACCCTTTGAGTGGGCTGCTCTTAGGATTTTTATCAATATTAATCATCATATCGGCTTTTTCAGGACCTATAGCACTGACTAATGTGTTGCGGATGTAATTGCTGGATGAAGTATTTAAGCCGCTAGTTAGTTGAGTTTCTTTAAAAAAATCATTTAATGCCTTAATAACTTCTTGCTCTGATACATCATCGATATTATTCATCGCCTCAATAATGGCTTCGACTTCTTTGTGATTTAATATTTTTAATATTTCTGCAGCGTGATTTTCGCCCATACCGAGAAGAATAATTGCTGCCTTTTTTTTGCTGGCCATTTTATTGCGTTACCCATTTTTTAATAATACTGGCAACTTTATTCGGATCTTTTGAAGCAAGATCTTTTAAAATTGATATTTGTTCATTTTTTAGTTGAATCATGGCTGGAGTAACTGGAAATGTCTCATTATTATTTGCCAAATTAGAATTGTTTTGTTTGTTTTGGTTTGGTCTAAATTCAGGCGATAGTTTTTTGTAAAGAACAAAGAGAAAAACAAAACCTGCAATAATCCCGCTAATCCGTTTGATCCAATCCCAAAACCACGGTTGTTGCCAGAAAGGAATCAAGGGAATACTTTCTATTTTATTTTGAATAAAGCCACTGTTAATGACGGTAACTTTATCACCACGCTTTTCACTAAAGCCAATCGATGATTTAACTAGCTCTGTTATTTTGGCAATTTTCTCTTTGCTAAGCGGTTTGTGCGTCGTTTTTTTAGTGGCTTCATCATAAATGGTTTCGTCATCTAAAACGATGGCAACTGAAATATTTTTAAGCACGGGTGCCGTATTGTGAACATATCGCATAGCTTTGCTTATTTCATAATTTTTTGTACTCTCGCTTCGGCTCTGTCCAGTGCTTGCCGTGGGTGCTGCTGCCTGGCCATCTCCACTGCCCTGTTGGCCGGCTGATGGATTATTTGCGGGTGGCTGGTTAGACAGTGTTCCTGGTACGCCAGAAGCGGCTGCACTGCTGCTATTTTCTGTAATATTCTGTTCACTACGCAAGGTTTTTTGTTCAGGATCGTATTCTTCTTTCGCTTCTTCTTGTTGTGTAAAATCAATAGTTGCATTGACATTGATGCTTGCTTTATTTTCACCTGTTATTGGGGTGATAAGCATTTTTATGCGATTTTCGTAATAGCGTTGTATGTTATTTTGATAAGTCAGCTGCTCTTGATTAAGAATCGAATTAGGACTAATGATGGATGATAAAAAGTGTCCATATTGGTCGGTAATCGCAACATTCGTTGGATCAAGCTCTGGGACGCTGGCTGCGACTAATTGAATAATAGCGCGTATTTTCTCTTTATCACCTTCATAGCCTGGAACGATGTTGACAATAATCGATGCGGTTGTTTTTGAATTTTCATCGGCAAAAATATTATTTTGTGGAATGGCAATATGGACTTTTGCACTGCTTATACCTTGGATAGCACGAATGGTGCGAGCAAGATCGGATTCAAGGGCTCGTAGATACCTCGCATTTTCAAGAAATTGACTGGTGCCTAGCTTATCTTGCTCGTTTAAAAAAGAGTAATTAAAGCCTTCTTCTTTTTGTACACCGGCAGCAGATAGTTTGGTTTTAGCGGCATTGACTTCATCGGCGGGAACGGAAATAGTGCCGTTTGCTTCATTAATTTTATAGCTAATATTTGCTTTATCCAGCGCATCTACTATTGCCGGTAAGTTCTGATCCCTGATGCTATAAGGAAGCGGTCTATAGAGGGGCCCTTGAATCCATTGGTAAAGATTAACCCCTACCGCAACGCTCGCAGCTATTCCGCCTAAAAAAAACAAACGTCTAACAATATCAAAATTAAAAATTGTTTTAAGGCCTTCAATGGCGTTATTTAAGCTTTTTTCCACTTTAGATCACCCAGTTATATCGGCATATTCATTATTTCTTTATACGAGTCTATCAATTTGTTTCGCACAGCAATTAGCCCCTCAAAGGCAACTTTTGATTTTATTGAGGAAATCATAACCTGGGAAATGGATACGTTATTATCTCCGGAAAGATAACTATCTTTAAGCGCATCGGCTTGAATTTGCGACTGGCTTACAGCCTGAATAGAATTTTTAGCAATGGCCATTATAGAGTGAAAAGGGGAGACATTTTCAGCGGAGGTGGACGATAGTGAGTTCAAAGCTTTAGTTTGAGTAGATATTGACCTAATTTTAGACAACATAGCGTCAATATCGGCCCTAGATGATACAGAATCAATACTGTTTAGCGTAATATTATTCATGAGTACTGTCTTCAAGGTTGAATTATACAACTACAGCATAAAGCATCATGTATCTAATTAAGATAAACATTTAATGCGAATATTAAACCTGCAAAACTAGTGTGCAATAGTTTGGATTGAAGTGCAATTTTTTTTTTTAAGAATCGAAAAAGAAGTGGAATTTTATTTATTCCGAGTAGTCCAGCCCCATTAGGGCATACATCGAAAAAGACATCCGTCATCGAGTGCGAAGCGAAGGATCGCCTGAATCTTGGGAGATGTTTCGCTACGCTCAACATGACGTATGCCTTTGAGAGCAGAAAATGTAGAAATTTTATTTCCTGAAGAAAAAATTTTGGACGCTATGGTCTTTGTAAGAGCATTTGCAGGTATAAAAAATCGCTTTCTGTATCAATATCGACGGAGCGATCGGGAGGCATAACATAGGCAATGGTTTCTGGGCTTAGAAAATTCCGATTATGAAATAACCAATCTGTGCGTGCAATATAAATGGCTCCATTCAAAGAATAAAAATCAGGGAGGTCTTGCCGTCGCGTAGAGGTATTTTCTTTCATTAACGGTTGCATTTTATTATCTGGACTAAGCGTGTACATCCAATGAGGATTTTCTTGTGCTTTGCATACAGAAACGCAAGAATGAGCGTTATGTTCAATGCAACAACGAATAGCATTATCAATATCATCTGCTTGCCTCAAAGGGGAGGTGGCTTGTAATAACACGGTCCACTCATAACCTGGACAGCGATGGATGGCATCAAAGATTACATCCATCATCGGTGTGTGATCTTGAGCCAATTGAGCATCTCGCACAAAAGGGGTTTCGCACCCATAGGTTTGCGCTGTATGAATGATCGCCTCACAATCAGACGAGACTATGACGCGATCTAGATAATTTGCATTATGTGCGGCTTCAATGGTCCATGCGATGACGGGTTTGCCATTTAAAAGTCGGATATTTTTCCCAGGTACGCCTTTTGATCCGCCGCGTGCTGGAATAATAGCTAGAATTTTTTCGCCATTAATCAAGCGCAGACTCCTTCAGTCCAATCTTTCTGGGCTCGTTCAAACTCTTCGATTCGACCGATATCAAGCCAATATTCTTGTAAAATATAGCTTGCTACATTCGGTGTTATTTTGAGCACCTTTTCAAATAAGGTGGTCATATCAAAGTATTGATCTTTAGGAATAGCGCTGATGGCTTCGGGAGACAATACATAAATGCCGGCACTGACATAATGTTTTTTTACCGGTTTTTCATCGATGCGAAGTAGCATATTATTTTTAATATCAACCACACCATAAGGAATTTGATAAGTATATTCACGCACTGCCATGGTTGCTGTAGCATTTTGATCGATATGATAATTTAACATCTTATCAAAGCGCACATTCGTTAATAAATCTCCATTCATTACAATCACGGGTTCTGTTGGAGTCGTGGGTAGTATCGATAGGCCACCTGCGGTCCCTAATCTATTTTTTTCATGCAAATACTCAATATTAACGCCAAATTTTCGACCATCGCCAAAGTGTTCTTTGATAGCATCTGCTAAGTAATTCACTGAAATATAAAAATGACGAAAGCCCTGTTCGGTAAAATTTTCAATAATATTTTCAAGAATAGGTTTATTTCCTATCCGAAGTAATGGTTTTGGACAATCTTGAGTGAGTGGTCGTAGGCGAGAGCCTTCGCCGCCGGCCATGAGGATGACCCAATTGGGCCGTTCAAAAATCCCAGTTAACTCATCCAGGGTTGTTAACCCTGCAACACGATTTTCTTCATCAATTAAAGGGATTTGATGCACGACTTTTCGTCGCATCAATCCTAATAATTCTTGTGGAGAAGCAGTTGATGGAGCGGTGATGGGATTGGTGTTTGCTATATCTAGAGCCGGGCTATCTAGAGAGCAGCCTTTTAAAATAGCCCGTCGGATATCACCATCATTGATGACTCCTAATAATTGGCCATCCTCTTTAACAATGATAGACATTTGAAGTGCGCTGGCATCAATGCTAATTAGGGCATCACGCAAAGTTGCATTTGCTGAAATTAAGACCTCTTTCCAGTCTTTCATTACACTGCCTCCGTTCAGATCGGTTGAGTCTTCCGTAACTCTTTTTTATTATTTATACCTTACGATGAAAATAAAAATTCGTCGAGATAATTTATTCAGATGTGGATTATTTAATTAATCAACTGATAGTATGTAGTTTAGTAGATTGGGCCAAAACCTAACCTATATCAGGTCACTGGATTGCTTCGTCGCGATGCTCCTCGCAAAGACGTACGTCATGTCTCACTTCGCCCTCGATGACGCGCGTCTCCGAAGGGGCTGGGGCGCTCGCAACGATAGAAACAACCACCGTCTTTGCGAGCATTAGCAAAGCAACCCACTGACCTTAGCTCGCAGGTTGGGGCGGCTCAACCTACATTACTAAAGGGACAAAACATTGACTAAGCGTAAACTGTGTATTGTAACGTCTACTCGCGCTGAATACGGGTTATTCAAATGCCTTTTAGACGAAATTATTGCGGATGATAGCCTCGAGTTGCAGCTTATTGTCACGGGAAGTCATCTATCACCGGAGTTTGGTTACACCGTCAACCAAATCATAGAAGATGGGTACACCATTCATAAATCCATTGAAATGTTATTATCCTCAGATACCCCGATTGGCATTTCGAAAAGTATGGGGCTTGCACAAATTAGTTTTGCAGAAGCGTATGCTGAATTAAAACCGGATATCGTAATAGTCCTAGGTGATCGCTACGAACTCATTCCAATTGTGGTGGCTGCAACGGTGAGTCATATTCCTGTTGCGCATCTTAATGGTGGTGAGTTGACGGAAGGATGTATGGATGAACTATTTCGTCATGCGGTTACTAAATTATCCACACTCCATTTTACCGCTATTCAAGAGTATGCTGATCGGATTATTCGAATGGGCGAGCATCCCACGCGTGTGTTTAATGTAGGAGAGGCAGGACTTGACAGCTTTAAGACCGTTGAATTTATGACAAGAGCTGAACTTGAAGACTCATTGGGTATTCAGTTTAAACGACGCAATTTTCTTATCACAGTACATCCTGAAACGGCTAATGCTTCCAGCGATATGGAAATGAATTTTAATCATTTATTACGTGTATTAGATGAGCAAGAGGATAGCCTATTTATTTTTACTAAAACAAATGCAGATGTCGGCGGGCGAGTTATCAACACCATGATTGATAATTATGTAGCCCAACATCCTGAGAAAGCAGTAGGGTTTATTTCTTTAGGCCAGCGTCGCTATTTATCATTATTACGTGTGATTGATGCTGTTATAGGGAATTCATCGAGTGGCATCGTAGAAGCACCGTCGTTTAAAATCGGCAGTATAAATATTGGGACGCGGCAAAAAGGGCGAATTCGTGCTGAAAGTGTGATCGATGCAGAGTTCACTTTAGAGTCTTTACGAGAAAGTTTTAATCGCTTAACTTCAGAAGCATTTTCTAAAAAATTATCTACAGTCGTTAATCCCTATGGACAAAGTAATACGTCGGCTCAAATTAAAACGATATTACGAGATATCGATTTATCCTTGTTAAAAAATAAAGTATTTTATGATGGTGCAGCATGATTACTATTGGGGGTGAGCAGGAGCTTCCTAAATCCACCTATTTTAAAACGCTGACCTCTTCAGGACGTGATTCATTAAAACTTATTATTGAATCGGGGCATTTACAGGACCGTGTTTTTTTATTGCCTGATTTTTTATGTGGGGTAGTACTTGATACGCTTAATGAGTATTCCATTCAATATCGCCACTATACGGTTCAACGCGATCTTTCGTTTGAGTTAGGTCCTATTTATGAAGGTGAAGTGGTATATCTTGTGAATTATTTTGGTAAACAGCAACAAGATTCATTGGATTATATCAACAATCATACAGTCATTATCGATGATGTTTTTTCGCCTTTTCCTTGTGTGCTCTCTAATCCGTCTTGGTATTCATTTAATAGTTTAAGAAAAATTTCACCACTGGCGGATGGTAGTTTGGTTTATTCAAGCCACCCATTATCTGAGCAACGTATTCAATTGCAATCTAGTTCAGACTTTACAACGCAGAAATATTTGGCAAAAAATAAAAAATATGAATTTATTCATTATGGTCATGGTAAAGAAGAAGATTATCTTACTTTATTTTTAAAAGCTGAGAAAATACTCGATAATTGCCAATCTATTGGAGGCATGAGCATTGCTAGTCAGATAGCCTTTGCTGAATTTTGTGTAAAATTAGACGATGAGCGTCAGATAAGGCGGCAAAATTACAATATGGTTTGTGAGTTATTACCCAAGATGGTCATTCCTATCGAAACGGATTTTTATTCATTCGCACCATTGCTATTAGCCAATCGAGATACTATTAAACGTCAATTAATGGACCACCGTATTTTTCTTCCGGTTCATTGGCCTTGCAATTCATCGCTTAGTCAACAAATTCTTTCTATTCCATTGGATAGTCGCTATTTAGTTGACGATATGAAGTTTGTTTGTAACCTGATTGAACAACTTTGTACATGACAACTATTGCATACTAAAAAAATTGTCATGAGCAGAGATTGAACAATATAGAATGTGGTAATAGAAGGGGTTATACTTTTAATCACGCTATGCGCTTTTTCATGTAGGTAAGGATGCCATATGAGACGACTTATTTCTTCCATAGTATTAAGCAGCATTATTGTGGGAATGACGGGCTGCGGTTGTTTTAATGGGTGTGGTACGTATGTTCGTCCTGATGGAAAATGTATGGATCTGTACAACCAATGTGAAGGCCCTAACTGCGGAAGATTGCGTTATAAGGATTTATTTAATGATTATTATTAGGGCGTGTTTACAATTCATCCCAACCGCCCACGTGCCGCGACTTGTTCGCGGCATCCAGAAGATCTGAATTAACAGCAAATTTCTTCATACAGGTCACGCCATTGCGGATTTTGATTCTCAATCAAATTTAACTTCCATTGCTTGCACCAATTTTTGAAGCGTTTTTCACGTTGAGCAGCTTAGGCGGTTGGGATGAATTGTAAACACGCCCTAATGAATGTTGCAAAATTCGTTACGTCCTGACATTTTGCAGCCCAACGTGATCTCTACAACAACTCATCCTTGCTATAATTTTTCTTAGCCACTGTCCCCACAACTTCATCCCAACGCATAGGCGAGATACCTGTACCTGGGCGTTTGATTGCTATTTTATCTGCAGTGATCACATCATTCTGTTGAATATTACAACGAGCCACTAAACTTTTGCGCACAATAGCTCGATTACTGTATTCAGATGCAGTAGGTACTTTTCGCCCATCGCCTAGGGCTAATTCAATATGACGAATGGCGGTTACCATCTCTTTTAATTCAATAGGCGACAGGCTTGCTTTGTGATCAGGCCCTTGCATCGTTTTGTCTAGGGTATAGTGCTTTTCAATGACGGCAGCGCCCATAGCGACGGCAGCGATGGGTACTTCAATGCCTAGTGTGTGATCAGAATACCCAACACGAATGCCAGGAAACGCATTGGCAATGGTCACCATAGCTTGTAAATTAACGTCGCTCATTGGCGTCGGATACTGTGTACATGCATGTAAAACGGTAATTTTGTCTAACGTGATGCCTGTTGCAAGCAAGGTTTCGAGCGCGTGCTCTACTTCTGATAAATAGCCCATCCCCGTTGATAGAATAACAGGTTTCCCAAAGCTGCCGATATGCCTTAAAAAAGGTGTATTAGTCAGTTCACCTGAGCCAATTTTAAATCGTTTTTGTAGTTTATTAAGAAATGTGGCACTCGTCTCTTCATCAGGGGTGGACATAAATTCAATATTTTTTTTACCACAATATCGTTTTAACTCTATGAAATCCGGATAGCTTAGCTCAAGCCGTTTGAGCATACTAAATTGTGATTCTAATGATTGAGTATTGGCTTTTTGATATTCCGCCATATCAGCATCTTGGGTTACGAGCAACTCTGTTTTCCACGTTTGAAATTTAACTATATCGACACCGGCCTCCACTGCAACATCGATGAGTTGTTTTGCCAGAGCAATATCGCCATTATGATTTACACCAGCTTCCGCAATAACAGTTACTTTAGACATCATTTATCCTTAGGGGTGATTCGATAAGATTGAAAATGCGGTGGTAAATTACCTCCATGTTGTTGATGCCATAACGCATTAAGCTCATTTTTAATAGTAGGCAAAAAATTTAAGCCCGCAATATAAAAAGGAAGGATTTCATGAGAAAATTTCCGTTTAAATTGTAAGAGGCTATCATCAACGTTTACCGTACGTCCGCCGCCGAGCATCATTTTCTGGCAGCCTAATGTTTTTGCTCGTTCAAATGCTGCTTCGAGTAATAAATAATTACCATTCTCTTTCAAAAATTCACTGTTATTTGCTGATAAGTGATAATGAGCAATATCTTGACCATACATGAAATAACCGCACGAAATCACAACATTATTTAAAGTAATTGATAAGAGTTCTACTCGTGGAAGTTGGGCCAACATTTTAAAATAGTGTGGAGAAAAATAGTAAAAATCAGCCGCCATATTTTTTTCCATGGTTTTGATGTAAAGCGCCATAAATTCTTCAACAGTTAATTGATCGATGGTAATGTCTAGACGTTGGATTGCTTTACGTAGAATATTTCGCGTGGTTTTGGAATAGTGTTGCCAACGAGCAGAGGTATCGCTAGTAAGGTCAACCACCACCACATTTCTTTCATGTAAGTGAAAATCAAAATACTGCGCCTCTTTACCCAAGAAGTTGTAAGGGTGAAATCTTATAAACTCACACACAATATTTTCTTCAGCACATTTTTTTCGGTAAGCGGCAAATGCGCGTCGCAGAAAGTCAGGATCATTACTTGTTGATAAAGGCCCGGCATACCCATAATGACTTTCTAGATCATAAAAAGTCCCATTAAGCGATTGGCCTGCTACATGATGAATTGGTTTTTTTATCGCGCGAAATAATATATTTTTATTTGATTCTTCATAGTTAAATTCAAATAGCGTATCGTCCGGTGTCAGATATAATTCTGAATACGCTTGTTGGTAATAACTATCTTGGAAAAGATCCAACAATTTGAATTGCTCCCTCAATGGAATGCTCTAAGCACCTCTACATCCCTAAATATTATACCGATCTGCCTTATACATCATAAGGTTTTGCGGATCACGAAACCATTCTATGGTCTTCATTAACCCTTGTGTTAGCCCATCGATTCCAGCGAATTGAGGGCTCCAGTTTAATAAGGTTTTTGCTTTTTTATTATCCGCCCAAAGACGTTCTACTTCAGAGTGCTCGGGTCGTAAACGTATTTCATCGGTTATAAAATCAACAGGACTTTGCATAAGTTCGGCAATCAATCGAGCCGTGTCGCCAATGGAAATTTCAAAATTACTCCCTAATTGAATAACTTCCCCAACGCCAACTTGAGACTCTAATGCCGCGATAAAGCCATCGACTGTATCGCTGATATAATTAAAATCGCGGGTGGGTGACATCGCGCCTAATTTAATTACCCGTTGTCCGCTCGCGATTTGAGTAATAATAGTTGGAATCACTGCACGCGCGGATTGGCGAGGCCCATACGTATTAAATGGCCTAATAGTGACCACCGGTAAATCAAACGACGCATAAAAAGAATAAGCTAATTGATCAGCTCCAATTTTAGAGGCGGAATAGGGGGATTGACCTTGTAAAGGATGATCTTCAGTTATAGGAACAAAACAAGCAGTGCCATACACCTCACTCGTAGATGTATGAATTACCCGTGGTATTGCTAACTCGCGGGCCGCTTGCAGTACATTAAGCGTTCCTCGAATATTGGTTTCAATATAGGTATCAGGTGAATGATACGAATAGGGAATCGCAATTAATGAGGCTAAATGCAGTACGGCATCACAATTTTTCATTGCCATTTTGACCCCATGCGGATCGCGAATATCACCCGCGAATACATCAATATTATTACGAATATCGGGTGCAGAATTATCTAACCAACCCCATGAATTGAAAGAGTTATAGAGTACAAACGCGCGAACACGATGCCCTTTTTTAACTAAGGCCTCACAAAGATGGGAGCCAATAAAACCATCAGCACCCGTTACTAATACGTCCATGTTATTATTCTCCCAAGACTACTTCGTTATGTTCTTTCTGTAATTGCTTTTTCAATTGAATGGCTGCTTCATGTGATGGATTTTTTTCTAAAATATAATCTAACAATAATTGGGCTGCATCCACTATATTCTCTTGTAAAAAAAGATGAACAAGTTTTAATTGGACCACCGTATCTTCAGGGAATCGGGCAATGTAAGCATTGTAAGAGGTGACCGCTTCTGCAATATCGCCCCGTAATTCTTGCATCCGAGCGCACAGGGGTAAACACAAAGGGTTTCGTTGAGCAAGGCAATACAACGATAAATAAGCATTTTCAAGATCTTTAGTAGACAGGCTAATGACACTAATTCGTAATAATGCATCATCCATAAAAAGCATATTATCGTTAACAAGTTGATGGTAACAGTATAGGGCTTGAGGGTAATCGGCTCTTAATTCAGCGCAATACCCGTCGATTAATAATTGATAAGGCATGATAGCTTCCTTATCGTCGCGTTTAGAGAGAGCCAATTGTAGGCTTGATAATAAATCAAGTTTCTTTTGTTTAAAAAGCAAATCAGCCCGAGGTTTGATAAGAGAAACCTGACTGGCGTTCTGCGCTTGGTTAAAGTGGGCCGTATTTTTATTTTCTAGAATAGCAACCAAGCGTGATTCTAAGATTGCAAATTCAGAATTAAAGTGGTCTGATAGCTTTTCTGGAGGCCATGTTTTTCGCCATCGTCGCACTCGCCCAAAAGTGCCTTCTTTAACGCATTGATGAATCAGAAAAGCCCAATTTGGCTCTTTCATTTCTTCTTGCTGACGAGCTTGAATTTTTTCAAGAGCATTATCAATTAAACCCATTAAAAATTGCGTACCAAATTGGTAACTGTCAAAGAATTGCATACCAATTTTGTGAAATTCTTCGACAGATTGCTCCTTATCATTAAAAGGGCGAGTAATTTGAAGAAAGCGGCGAATGGTAAAGGTTTTAACAAAGGTAGAAAAAGGCTCTAGATCTTTATTTAACTTACGCTCAATTTGGCGCAATGTCCGTTGATCTTTGATGCTATGGCTGCCGTTTGGATCTTTATGCATGCGTTCAGCACATTGCCTTCCTTTCGCCGTGATAGTTTTAATTGCACTAAATTTATAATGTGCTTGTTTTAGACCTTCGATAGCTTTTTTAAAATAATCCGGTTCATCTTGCATGCGTTCTGAAACAATCGCTTCAATATCACACTCATCTGGTGAAAGTTCAATTTCGGATAGAGGAATATGTTCGATGAATTTTGTTTTTGCAGCATTAGGTGAAACATTAATAACCTGGCAGTGATTGTCCGACATCATTTTAGCTTGGCCAGCAAGGCTGTTAATGGCTGCCATAAAATCGTGGCTTGTGGGTGCCATTTTTCCGGTATAGGTTTCTATCTCCAAAGAAGTTAAATTAAAACGGGGGCCTGCTTCCCACTCATCACTACCTTTAGCATGCGTATGCCCTTCTGCTGTAAAGCATAAGTCTACGCCCGCCAGTAAAATACGTTTAAATCCAAAATGATAGGCTGCGTTTAATGCGGCATTGGTTACGGTTGGGCCTGCAGACACAATATTTTCAATATTCAAAGGGGATATCCAAGGCATCCGGCTGCCTAAATAAAATGCCCTTCCTGCCCACTGACTAACCAACGTAGGAACCGTATGAAAGGAATAAAGAAAGATGGGTTTAGAACTAAATGAGAGCATATCTTTACTAATATCAAAACTTTCAGCAAAGGGATCAATCGACACAATAAAATCAGGTTCAATATTCACCTGCAGCAGACGTTTTGCAATTCTTGAAACCGCAAATACAATAATGTTTGCGCGATGCTCTTGTACCCAGGGCAGCGTTTCGTCTAACGAGGGGCCGCCAGCTAAAAGTATTGCTGTTTTCCCTGCAAACGCATTTTTTAATAAAAAAGCTGGATAGCGATTATCAGCAAGATTGGCTAATTGTTGCATGGAGAAAATTTCTGAACCTAGTTCAAAATTGTGGTGCCATTTAATTTGGGCGAGCGTTTCATTGATATGCCACTGAAGTTCATTGTAAGCATTTATTTTATCGCTTCGAGTACTTAGTGAAGACATCACAACAACGGCATTGAGGTAAAGAAAATCAATAATTTTAAATGTCTTAATGGTTTCAGCCCAGTCATCCAAGCTGATGCAGGCCATGCGATGATCAAGATCAGTTAAAAGCCCTTGTGCATTTAATTGCTCAAGAATTGCAGAGGGCTCAATGAAAATATAACGAGTGCCGTTTGGAATCCCTTTTATTTTTATATATTGCGGTAATAAACAGGAGTCAGTCCCTATGAAGATATATAGCGTGTTTTCATTAAAGAGTGTTGGGCCAAATGTAGTATCAAATAAATCAGTCGCACTGATATTAGAAAATGTTTCTGGGTTGAGGTTATAAAAAAACTTATCGCCGTAAGCATTGATTTGTAAAGGGCCTAAGCTTTGTTGTTGCTCGTCTACCGTTAAAAGATTTACCTCATCCATGGTATTGATTCCAATTTATTATCTTTCAATCAGTATACTAAAGTAAGTTGCTCTGTACATGACAATTTTTTTAGTATGGTAGATGGCTTCCCGCCTACGCGGGAAGGACAACGTTACTTTTTGTCATGTACAAAAGTAAGTCGTCCTCGCAACGGATGTTATTAAAAAATTTAAGTTCTTTACCTTTTCAGGCAATAACTAGGTTGTAACAAGAAAAAAAATAACTCTAAGGAGCCACAGAATGACACTTTCCATTAATACGAACGTAAGTTCGTTACTTGCTCAAAAGAACTTAAGTAATAATTCGACGAAACTTTCAGACACATTACAACGTCTTGCAACAGGTTTAAAAGTTAATGGTGCTTCAGATAGCTCCGCCGGCTACGCTATTGCGCAAATCCAAACTGCAACGATTAGTTCGTTGAAGCAAGGTATGGCCAATGGTAATGATGGTGAATCTATGATGCAAGTTGTGGGCGGCGCTATTCAATCGCTTACAGATAACTTACAAAAATTGACTGGGCTAGCTCTGCAATCACAAAACGGTACAATGAGCTCGACTCAACGTCAAAACTTAAATGCTAACTTCTCAGCACTTATTGCTCAGATGGATAACATTATTAGTACAACAACTTACAATAATAACTTAGTATTAACAGGTACCATGGGTAACGTTAATATTGCTATGGGTAATAACAATAATATCGCTATCGATATGACCACTAATCTTGCGTCAGCGCTTGTTTCATTAGGTGATGACGTATTGACCGCAGGAATGACTGCTTCAGCAGCAAGTGCTTATGCAGGCCTTGGATCAACTCAATTGGTTACTGCTTCTGCTGGATGGCAAACTGCAAGTACAACTATAAGCGGGGTGTCTGGTGCTGCTGCCGGTGCTGCAGGTGGTGCGGGTTCGGCCCTGGTGATTACGGATGCTGCAGCTTCTGCGGTTGCTCTTGACCTGGCTGCTGCTGCATGGTTTAGTGCTGCTGCTACTCAATATGGATTTAATTCAGCTGTTGCTTCAACATTTGCTTCTGCTGCTGCTGCATATGTTGCTGCTGCTGCCGCTGAAAGTGCATTTGGAGCAACAGTGAGTACGGGTGGTGTGGCTTCTGCTACTACTATTGCTGCTTACTCTACAGCGTCTGCCGCTAATGTGGCCGCGGGTGTGGCTGCGCTTGCTGCAATTAATGCTGCCTATGCTCAAGGTTCTTCTGGTGCAGTTAAAGCGTTAAGTGATATTAACACTGACCTTTCAACGATCACCTCACTCGCTGCAAAATTTGGTGCGATACAAGCCAACCTTGGGGCAGCAGTAGCTAACAACTCTGAACAGTCTATCGCGATGGAATCAGCTCGCAGTACTATTATTGATGCTGACTATGGTGAAGAAACCGCCAACCTTGCGAAATTCAATGTGTTAGTGCAAGCTGGTGCATCAGTACTACAACAAGCTAATAGTCAACCACAATTAATCCTAAAATTATTAGGATAATAGCATTTTGGTTGCTCGCCGTGGGGGTACAAACCCTCACGGTTTTTTTATAAAGGATGAATACGCTTATGCCAGATATTATTAATCCAGGGATGGATGTTCGTCAGATAGTTGATGAGTTAATGAAGCTACAACGTGAGCCCATTAATAGAATCATTCAAAAGAAAAATGATTATCATCTGCAACAAACCGGTTATAACAATCTTGAAAGTTTATTATCCAAATTTAATAGCTCTTTAGATAAATTAAGCGCCCTTTTTAAAACCAATAGTTATTCTGTAACGTCATCGGATGAGTCAATTGTGAGCGTTGCCGCCACCGGTGCTTTATTGAGCGCAGGTGAACATACAATTAACGTTACACAATATGCTAAAGCAGACCAAGTTGCATCCACGACGTTTACTTCAAGGGATACTGCTCTTGCTATGACAGGATCATTATCTTTCACGATAGGTGCTAATTCATTTAACCTATCCATTGCTGAAACAGACACATTGGAAAGCATTAAGGATGCTATTAACAATGCTGCAGATAACGTTGGCGTAACAGCATCGATTCTTTCTACAAACGCATTAGATGGATCACCTGAATACTCTCTCGTATTATCATCAAATAATACCGGTTTAGAAAATGCCATAAGCTTTGGTGGTGATCTTCTACCTTCATTTGAATTTACAAAATATATCTCCGAAGCTAAAGATGCCATATTAACGTTTGATACGTATTCAGTTACGCGCTCATCAAATACCATTTCTGATTTACTTGAGGGATTGGAATTAAACTTAAATGGAACAATAGGTTCTACAACAATCAGTGTATCCGCAAATATGAATAATAAGATTAATACCATTGCGAGCGGGATACAGGCGGTTGTTGATACGTACAATGATGTGATTCATGGAATAGACTATGTCCAATCTAAAAAAGGGCTTACTGAGCACATGTACTCTTGGGTGCGAACAAGTCTTTCAAATGCCATGCGGCAAACAATAGGTACAGGTGATATTACTTCGTTATTGGATATAGGAATTTCTACAGGGGATTCGCAAGAGCGTGCGAATGATGAAGGCGTGAATTATGTTACAAGTAATCTAACCGTTGACTCAGCTGAATTAATACAGCAGTTGACGAATAATTATCAGGCAGTGAAACAATTATTTACCGCAAATGATACAGGTTTCATTGCGAGCATTGATGATGTTATCGAGAAATTGCAGAGTAGTACGGGCCCTATTGAAACCCGCAAGACTACCGCTAAAAATAATGAAGAATTATTCGAAAAACGAGTGGAAAATGAAGAAACTAGGCTTGAAGGTGTAAGGAAGAAATTGTTGATTCAATATTCAAAATTGAATACGGTAGTTCAACACTATGAACAATTGGCTAAGTATTTAGAGTCTCAGATGAAAGCATTAAATGATGTTAAAAACTAAACGAAAATAATGAGATGAGGGAGCCATGGGAAAATTAGGCATGTATGAAACGGTAGGGAAATACAGTGAGGCTCTGGGGGCATCGAGTGAAAAACAAATAGAACTTCTTATCGCTAAAGCTAAAAAAGATGTTCAAGGTGCAATTGCTGCAATAGAGCAACAAGATATAGTCACGAAATGTAATCTTATTGGTAATGCAAATCATATCATTGAATATCTGCAAACATGCGTGCGTGTGGATCTTGCAGGTGATGCGGAGCAGGATCTTGCTCAGCGCTTGAGTTCATCTTTTAAATATTTGGAGCAGCAATTTTTAAAGGCAAATATAAATAGTGCCATTCAGAAGTTAAACGCAGGGGATAAAAGCAGTATAAAAATATTGCAAGAATGTGAAAAAATTCTTACAAATATTCAAGTTTGGTGGGAGAAAGTCCTTGAATTGCAATGAGTTATTGATGTTGGATGTTGAATCGCCAACGATTGATATAGATTTTACCCAATTTTTAAAGCAAAGAACGGTGCTTATTGAAGGCGCTATGAGTGAAAAAAATATAGCTTTACTTGAAGATATTATGGCGAGCGATCAATTGAATTTAGCGCAGTTAAAAGCGTTTCGTGCAAGAGTCGAGGATTATTTAGTTAACCTTGCCAAGGTTATTAAATATGATGGGATTGTGGGTAGGGAGAAAATCTAAAAGGAAACCCGTATTCCGCTTTGCTCCATACGGGCTACAATATTT
>JAGVKL010000033.1 GCA_020050595.1 Legionellales bacterium | reverse complement strand
TATTGATTTTACTGGCTTTAATTGGTGGGCCCACTAGGACTTGAACCTAGGACCAACGGATTATGAGTCCGCTGCTCTAACCAACTGAGCTATGGGCCCCCGGGAGAGGGTATTGTAATGGCTAATGCGAGGGAAAACCACCGTTTTTTGTTAGTTTTTTTAATTGGTTAAAAATATGAAAATGTTATTGCGAGTGGGTCACTCCATGGGTTGGCGGCTAGGGCGGCGCAGTTGGTTAAATCGCCTGAGGAATCTATAGTGCATTTATAGATAAGATGGCTGGGGGTGTCTGTGATGTAGGCATACGCGACTCCATTGACGACGGGGGTTGCAATATTTTGGATGTTTGTTGACCATGGTGGGCTTATGGGTGTTTGTACGCAGGAGGCTGGCGTTAGCTCCCCTGTGTTAATGTTATAGTTACACCGAAATACGTTAGGTGAACCTGCTACATAGGATATCCAATCGGTAACGCCGGCTGCATCTACGGGCGTAATACTCATACCAGTTGGATTCCATGCAGGCGCTGAACTGACTGGTGTTCCTGTGCAATTGCCTAATGTTCCTGTACTTTGGTTAAAAGGGCATTTCGCTATGGTGTTATTGGCATTATCAAAGGTATAGGCAAAGGTTGAATAAGAAGAAGTTAGTCCAAATAAAACATCAACGAGCCCATTCGATAAAGTAGATAGATTACCGGTGGGTGAGCAAAGGGTGATATTGCCGTTAGCAGCCATAGCGCATTGGTACAGGCCATTATTGGCAATGCCATCAGCGACGTAAAGATAGGGTGTTCCTGCTGCATATTTTATTGCTACACCGCTTGCTGTTCCTGCCACTGTAGGGAAAAGTGTGCAAGGGCTGAAGGCACCGGTTATTGGATTCACCTCACACGCATCAACGTTAACACTAGTTAAATCAGAAATATAAAATTTGATCGATCCATCTGGTGCGGTGCCAAACGCCATACGCCCGGGTGTTACCCCCGCTAGTACTGTAAACGAACATCCTGTACCAAAATTACCTGAAGCGTCCACAGGACATTGCCATACTCTATTGGTAGCAATGTCAGATACATAGGCGTAAAGTGTTTGTGGGGTTGATAAAAAGGCATTGCCATTATCTAATTGTGTAAGATCAGTACTACCAGGAGCGGCTGGATTATACACAGCTTGGACACATAATCGATGTGCGGCATTATCTTGATTGGTCGTACAGTAACCATTCCCGGCATTACAAGATAACCCTTCTGATTTTACAGAAAGACCAATATAGTAGGTTGAGGCAGGAAAACCGCCCGCGCTAAGATAAGCATTAATGGCATCGATGCTCATGGTGTAGGGTGTGCCGGACGTGGAATAAGGAAGGGGTGTTCCTGCGGTGATAATCTGTGGAGAGTTACATACAGCGCAGGTATTGTCTGTTGCATGACATAATTCAATATAATTAATGTTGTCAGCATTGGCTCCTCTAAAAGTGTAGGTGACAAAACTAGCGCTAATAAGATCGAGTGTTTTAGGACGAAAAACAGATGAGAACGTAAATTTTTCATTGACTGTGCTAGTAAACGGAGTCGCATAAATAGGCGCGATATGAATAAGTGATGCAATCGCGAGTGTAAGGTTTCTAATTTTTAAGCGAGGTTGGTACTTGATTTGCTTCATCATAAGATCCTTTATTGAAAACAGGTTAACTCATTGCTCCACCATTAGGATCAGCTTCTTGTAAGCTGATGAGCCCGCCGGCGATATCCTCTTCGTGATTAATAACTATCAAAAGAGGTGGGGTATAAGTCAGCTTTCGCTCTGCGATGTCAGCTTCTTTATCAGTCTTATTTTTTCCATCAAAAAGACTCATTTTGTTGCTTCCTAAGGACTTGAAAAATCTAGGATAGCAATCGGAAAAGAGGATAGATAGATTAAAAATCAATGGGACCGGACTCGATTGATTTTAGTTTTATTTAGACCAATATGTTTTAAACATAAAGCTTGGGATGTGATGAAAAAATAATTGTTGTTCACTTTGCTGGATGCGCTTTTCTATAAAACAACGTTCTTTTTCAAAGGGTAGGTTGCTAAATGACTTTGTATAGGCTCCTTCTTTATAGGCAGTTTGTATTTTAGTTAGAGTAGCTGGTGTTACGGCACCTGTTTTGCGGTGGTTATCATATAGTGTTTTTGGCAGGAAGCGAGCTAAATAATTACGGATTAGGTAGCGATTTTGGCCGTTACATCGTTTTTGCTCAAGGGGAAGGCTGTAGCAAAATTCAACTAATTTGGGATAAAGCAAGGGATAGGCATAACGAAAGCCTAATGCTTTTGCTGCTACGGTATTGTACTCAATGCGCATTCGCAGGTGATGCGAGCTTTTTCCTTGTAAGCGATCATATTCATAGTCGCGCAACGAATGGTACGGTTTGGGTTGATTTTTTAAATAGGTTTTTAAAAAGTAAGAAGGTTCCCCTAAAGCTTTTAATAAACCAAAAAATTTAGGATGGGCAAGCTTAATAAAATGTAAAATTTCTTTTAATTGGTGGTTAGGTGCGCATTCTTTAAGATGATAATGAGCTTGTAATTCTTTCCATGCTTGTTTATAGCCGTGTTCTTTTTTGTATTGTGTTAGGCAAATTTTAATAGGAGCATGATTGGAGGCGCATTCGTCGCCGCCCACGCCTGAAAGGGCAAGCGTATGCCCTTTGGCTATAATTTGGCGGTGAACATTGTTGGCAAGGATGGGCTCTAAGTAAGGCGCACCACCGGCAAAGTAATGTGCGCATTCATCCATGCTTTTAATCAAATCAAATTGACTGGCATCAACATAGTTGACTGATTTGATGCCTAAGTGCCTGATCACTTCATCTGCATAGTATCTATCATCAGGAATGTCGCTTGGATTGGGCGAAATATGCATAAAAAGTTCGGGATGCATATGACTATAGACGGCACAAGCTGCAATGGCTGAGGAGTCCATTCCTCCGCTAAACTCTACTGCAAATTTCTCTTGCTTTACCTGCATTCGCAAAGCTTCAGAGAAGAGCTCACTAAAGTGGTCGATATAGTCATTTTTATTAGGATATACGATGGTTGTATGCTCTTTTAAATTCCAAAAAGAGGTCTTTTGAGGCTTACGGTGTTTATGAAATTTTAATTTATGGCCCGGTTCGACCCGGTAAATTGATTGGTAATAGGTTTCATCGCTATAGCGTTCGTTGTTAAAAAGTTTATTAAAAAATAGATTCGTAATTTGTAAGGTGTTAAGGGTTAAAGGGGCTTTAAGGTGCGTAAGAATCGCGGGGAGACTGCTGCCAAATATAAATTGGTTTTTAGTAAAGTGATAATAAAAAGGCTCTACGCCGAAATGATCGCGCAGAGTAGTAATATCTTGGCTTATGGTGTCATAAATCACACAAGCAAAAGGTGTTTGTAATTGTTCCCAGAATGCTTCTTGTGTTAGTGGGTTTGATTGGGGTTGGAAGGAGGGAAGATTGGGGGAGTAGATGATTTTTTTGCCTAATTGGGTCGATGGCCATTGGCTGGCGTTGATTAGGTTGGTTTTTAACATATATATTCCCCCACCCTAGCCCTCTCCCCACCGGGGAGAGGGGAGAAGGAGCTCCTGGCCCCGGTGGGGAGAGGGGAGAAATCTAGGAGTCATCTCCCTCTAAGAAGCTTCGTAATTTTTCTGAGCGAGAGGGATGGCGCAATTTACGTAAGGCTTTCGCTTCAATTTGACGAATACGCTCGCGAGTCACATCAAATTGTTTCCCTACTTCTTCTAAGGTGTGGTCCGTATTCATCTCGATGCCAAAACGCATACGAAGTACTTTAGCTTCTCGAGGAGTGAGCGTTTCTAGGATTTCAAGGGTTGCCTCACGTAGACCCTCAGCCGTGGCACGATCGATGGGTGACTCAATGTTGTTATCTTCAATGAAGTCTCCTAAATGCGAGTCATCGTCATCACCGACTGGGGTTTCCATGGAAATAGGCTCTTTCGCAATTTTTAGGACCTTGCGAATTTTATCTTCGCTTAATTCCATTTTTTCGGCTAATTCTTCTGGGGTTGCTTCACGGCCCGTCTCTTGAAGAATTTGTCGTGAAATACGATTGAGCTTGTTAATGGTTTCAATCATGTGCACAGGGATACGGATAGTGCGGGCTTGATCGGCGATAGAGCGAGTAATAGCCTGCCTAATCCACCATGTTGCATAAGTTGAAAACTTGTAACCGCGGCGGTATTCAAATTTATCCACCGCTTTCATAAGGCCGATGTTGCCTTCTTGGATAAGATCGAGAAATTGTAAACCGCGATTGGTATATTTTTTAGCAATCGAAATCACTAAACGTAAATTTGCTTCAACCATTTCTTTTTTAGCACGGCGTGCTTTAGCTTCGCCGATCGACATTTGGCGATTGATTTCTTTAATTTCGCTAATGGTTAAGCCATAGTCTTGTTCAAACGATGCCAAACGAGATTGCAAGTGTTTAATTTCGTCGGTATATTCAGCAAGCCTTGCTGTGTCTAGTTTTTTGTCATGTTTGCTGATTAATGCTTCTATCCATTGCAAGTCAGTCTCTTGCCCTGGAAACGTTTCGATAAATAATTTACGAGGGATACGAGCCTTTTCAATACAAAGGCGCATAATATTGCGCTCAAACTCTCGGATATGATTACGCAATTGACGAAAATGGCGAGTTAGCTTATCAACTTGTCGTGAGGTGAGTTTAAGTTTTAAGAATGACTCAGACATCACATCAAGCAGCTCTACGGTCTTTTTCGCAGTACGGCCGTGTTCTTTTAAGGAGGACATAGCTTTAGCAAAATTTTCCTGTAACTCATCAAAATAAGCTTTAGCCTGCTCAAGGTTGGGACCTTCATCCACCTCAGCGATTCCACCGTCTTCTTCCTCTTCATTGATATCAGTGGCTGCAACAGTGTCAGATTCTTCATCTTGCATCTCTTCAAGCATGGAGCCGATACTTGAGGGAGGTGCTTCTTCATCAATATCAGAAAAACCACTGATAATCTCATTGAGGCGCATTTCTTCAACGAGTACGCGGGCATAATCGTCTAAAACTAATTGCACGGTTTCTGGGTAGTTGGCTAATGACTTTAATACTTGATAAATCCCTTCTTCAATGCGTTTAGCAATGCGAATTTCACCTTCGCGGGTTAGAAGTTCGACAGTTCCCATTTCGCGCATATACATGCGAACTGGATCGGTCGTTCGCCCGGTTTCTTTATCAACGGATGCGAGCACCGCAGCGGCTTCTTCAACATCTTCCGGTGCCTCTTCGGTGGTGCCGAGTAAAGCTAACTCATCGTCGCTAGGTGGCTGCTCGAATACTTTAATATTCATCCCTTCGAGCATGCTAATAATGACATCAAAATGTTCAGTATCAACGATGTTAGGAAGAAGGTCATTAATTTGGGCATAGGTTAAATAGTTTTGATCTTTTCCCAAGCTGATGACTTTGGTTATCTGAGAGCGTTGCTGTTCTTGTTCATTCATAGTCATAATTATTTAATCTAAAGATAGAATACACAGTGCGATACATTGCTTCTGTGTAAAAGGCCAGAAAAATATATCAATTATAGACCGGCTTATAGAAACTTGCCAGTTTATTGTGATCTAAAACAAAACACCTAGTTAAGGGGAGTAGTTGTGCCGGTGATGGCTTTATGTCGTTGCTTTAATAATTCCTGTAATTTTAATCGTTCTGAGTCATTTAAACCCTGCTCTTGAGCTTTTTTCATGAGTTGTTGGATGGTGGTTTCTTTATTTTTATTCGCTAAAAAAAGAATGATATCCATAAATTCTTTGGCTAAAGCTTGCTCAGGAACCTGATGTTCCCAAGTTGCTAATTTGACCATGGGCTCAAAAAGAGGAGTGTCTCGCCATAACTCCACTAATTTAGCCGTATTAATAGTGGGATTTGCAATAATTTCCTGCATTAATGTCTTTAATACGCGATGTTTTTGTGAATCTAATAATTCAGGTGGCAATGGGTTTATACAATCGACATAGATTTCTGGGTGCTGTAATAAAATGGCTAGAGCAACACGGGCTGGAGAGCGCTTTATATTGGTTTCTGGTGTGGGTGCGGGCGACGTTTTCTCAGTCAGTAATTGATTAATGCGATGGGTATCAATGCGTGTTAGACGTGCGAGTTCGTCTAACAAGAGTTGTTTATACGATCCGTCAGGTATTTTATTAAAGTAAGGCTTAGCCGCGTTGACCAATTGGCTCTTACCAGCCAAGCTTTTAATATCTATTTCATGAAGTAAGGTTTCAATTAAAAATCGATTTAACGGTAAGCCATTTTCTAACCGTTTTAAAAAGGCTTCTCTCCCTTCCATCCTTACCAAGCTGTCAGGATCATGCTCTTGTGGTAAGAAGATGAAGAGCGCTTCAAGACCTGCATTAAGGTGGGCGAGGCTACTTTCTAATGCTCGCCATGCTGCTTGGCGGCCGGCAGCATCACCATCAAAACAAAAAATAAGTTTTTTAGTGTATTTGCTTAATAGTTGAATATGATAAGTGCTGGTTGCAGTTCCTAAGGTGGCAACGGCATTTAAAATGCCATGTTGTGCAAGGGCAATGACATCCATATAGCCTTCAACAATAATGATACTATCAGCAGGATTTTGATGTTGGAGGGCTTGATGTAGCCCATATAATTCACGATTTTTCTGGAAAATAATGGTTTCGGGTGAGTTTAAATATTTAGGTTTTTGTTCTGCAGTAATCGCTCGGCCGCCAAAGCCAATAATACGCCCGTGGCGGTCATGGATCGGGTACATAATTCGCTGTCGGTAGCGATCATAGGTTTTCCCATCTTCTTTAACGATGAGCATGCCGGTGGCAATAAGCTCGTTTCGATTTTTTTTAAAAGCGGCTTCTAATGTTTGCCATTCAGGAGGGGCGTAGCCTAATTGGTAAAGCCGCGCAATTTCCCCGCTAAGCCCGCGCTGTTTTAAATAATCAATAGCTATTTGGCCGTTCATTTTTAACGTCTTTTGGTAAAAAAGGGCCACTTCATTTAAAAATTGATAAAGACTTAAGGATGGTTGGTTTTTCTCAGTCCGTCCTTCCCGCGGGACAGACAGACCAAGGCGCGCTGCTAGGGTTTCTATAGCATCAGAAAAACTTAAGTGTAAATAATTCATGGCAAAGCTAATGGCATTGCCGCTCGCTCCACAACCAAAACAGTGGTAAAACTGCTTTTTAGCTACGACATTAAACGAGGGGGTTTTTTCGGTATGAAAGGGGCAGCAGGCGGTGTGGCTATTGCCGCGCTTTTTTAGTGGTACATAGCTATCGATGAACTCGACAATATCTGTGCGGTTCAATAATTCATCAATAAAGGGTCGAGGAATCACTTAAAATACCGAAAACTCATTAGTCGAGCGTATAGTTTGGCCGTTTTACGGGTTGGTTACAAATATTATTTTAACTTAGCTTAGCTTTAATAATACCACTAATTTTACCCATATCAGCACGACCTTGCATTTTGGGCTTTAACTCAGCCATGACTTTACCCATATCGCTCATTTTTAATGCGCCCGTTGATTGAATAGCATTTTCAATCAGTTGGTTGATTTCACTTTCAGTTAGGGGCGTAGGAAGATAGTGGGTAATGATGCCGAGTTCAAATTGCTCTTGGGCTACCAAATCGTCACGACCAGCTGCTTTGTACTGGCTTATCGATTCATTACGCTGCTTTGCCATCTTATCAAGGATAACCAGCATACGCGCGTCATCCACATCAATGCGCTCATCAACTTCAACTTGCTTAATCGCAGCAGTGATAAGACGCATCGCACCCAGCTTATTTTTATCCTGGGCTCGCATCGCGTCTTTAAGATCGTTATTGATTTGCTCTTTGATGCTCATGTTATTTACGGCGGTGCTTCATAGGACGGCCAGTAGATGTATCACGAGATAATTTTTTCAAGTGACGCTTGATCGCTGCTGCTTGTTTTCGCTTGCGCTCAGCAGTTGGTTTTTCATAAAATTCACGACGACGTAATTCAGTCAGTATCCCTGCTTTTTCACAGGAGCGTTTAAAACGACGCAATGCGTATTCTGGGTTTTCGCCTTCTTTCACGCGAACGGTAGGCATTCAACAATCCTCTAGTGTGTTTATCAGTAAGTTGGCAATTCTAGTGCCAGTTTCACTAATCGTCAAGTTTTTTGCTATAGGAAAATGCGTTATAATGGTTAATTTTTGTAAGGTATGGGATGCGTGTTTTAGGTATAGAATCATCTTGCGATGAAACGGGTGTTGCTATTTATGATGAGAAACAGGGGCTTTTGGCCCATGCGCTTTATTCGCAAGTGGCTCTTCATCGTCAATTTGGCGGTGTTGTTCCTGAGCTTGCTTCTCGTGATCATGTGAAGCATTTAATTCCTTTGCTAGATGAGGCGTTAGCTAAAGCCCATTTGAAAAAATCCGATTTGGATGCGGTTGCTTATACGGCGGGCCCAGGATTGGTGGGTGCTTTATTGACGGGGGCTTGTTTTGCTAAGAGTTTGGCTTTTTCATTGGGCATTCCTGCGCTGGCTATTCATCATTTGGAAGCCCATTTATTAGCAGCCCGTCTTGATAGTAAAGAACTTAGCTTCCCGTTTACCGTTTTATTGGTTTCAGGTGGACATACGCAGTTAATTGCGGCTCAAGCTTTGGGCCAATATGAATTATTAGGCGATACCCTCGATGATGCCGTAGGGGAAGCATTTGACAAAACGGCGAAGCTCATGGGCCTACCCTATCCTGGAGGGGCTTTATTAGCAAAGCTTGCTGATCAATGCACCTTAGCTAATGCGCGATTATTTACTCCTTTTCCTCGGCCCATGACAGATAGGCCGGGGGTGGATTTTAGTTTTAGCGGGCTTAAAACGCACGCGCTCACCGTTTGGAATCATAGTAAGAAAGATGAAATGGCCCGAGAGGGCATTGCAAGGGCCTTTCAGGACGCGGTTATTGAAACGTTAATCATTAAATGCCGACGAGCATTGGAAAAAACAGGTCATTCGTCACTGGTCGTTGCAGGTGGCGTAGGGGCTAATCGAGCACTGCGATTAGCGCTTCAGGCGTTAATGAAGCATTTGAAAGGTAGCGTTTATTTCCCAAGACCCGAGTATTGTACGGACAATGGAGCGATGGTTGCTTATGCGGGGTATTGCCACTTGATGGAAGGAAAACAGGATCATTCTTTAGCGATAGACGTCCGCGCTCGTTGGCCCTTAACGTAACTGTTCACGTAATGGGGCTATGCCTTTTTCTTCACAGTCTTTTTTGCAGTAGCTTTTTTCACCGGCGCCTTCTTCTTGCTCGCCGCTTTGGCTCCCACGGTACGCTTAGCAACCGTCGTTTTTTTCACTGTAGCAGCTGTTTTCTTGGCAGTTGTTTTTTTAGTAGTGGCTTCAAGCTTTGCTCGTCTTACTTTTTTAATGGGGGGTAATGAGCGAACAGGGGTTAAGTTGATTCTAGGTTCAGTCCCATCGATGAGACGGGTAATATTGTCTCGATGCTTGTAGAGGATAAAAATAGCGATGCACATCAACGGTGGAAAAGCCGCTAGATTGTGAACGATGCCTAAAGAATAAAATGGAGCAAGCAACAAGGAGACAATGGAAGCAAGGGAGGAATAACGAAAGAAATTAGCAATCAATAACCACGTAGCAATAACCGCCACGCCTAAGTGGAAATGAAAGCCGAGTAACGCGCCTAACGCGGTAGCAACCCCTTTTCCACCTTTAAAATCAAAAAACACGGGATACATATGGCCCAATACAGCAGCAAAACAAGTAAAGCCAATGGTAATCGGATCTGCCATGAGCATTTTGGCTAATAAAACGGGGAATAGTCCTTTAAGCATATCAAAGACAAGAACAATAATAGCGTATTGTTTGCCTGCTAAACGCAACACATTCGTTGCCCCAGGATTTTTTGAGCCTTCCAATCGAGGATCGGGTAAATCGAATAGATACGATACAATAACGGCTGAACAAATAGATCCAATAAGATAAGCTAGGACTATACAAAATAGAAATAGCAAAATGGCCAAAATAAATCCTCCTCGAATTAGGTATCATTACAGATTACCTTTCTCCAAAATCGGTGTCTATAGTTTAGATCTCTGTACGATACGATTTTTGAAAGAGTCGTTGCGAGAAGCACAGCGACGAAGCAATCCAGTGACCTTAATATAATCCTTGGTCATATACCAGAGCCACTGGATTGTTTCGCCCCTAGCTCGCAACGATAAATTTTGGACGTTGCCTAAGTGTTTACTCCAAAAATATTTCTTGTAAATCATTCGTATATCGACGGCCTAAGGGAGTGATTTGCCAAGTTTCTTCATTAATCATAATCATGCCCTTTGCGGCTGCTTTTTTTAATCTGATATTTAATGATTCAAACGGCAGGCCAGTGCGCTCTGTAAAGAGAAAATGAGGGATGGCTTGCTGTAAACGAGTAGCATTTAACATAAATTCAAAAATACGATCCTGCTCTGAGACGTTGACTGTTTCGGCAAGGTAAGGTTTATCTGCGTTTAAATAATCCACTGGCTGGCGTTGTTTACGCGTGCGAATGATGTTTTTTCCTAAAGTAAGTTTACCATGGGCACCTGCGCCAATGCCTAAATAATCGCCAAATAACCAGTAATTTAAATTATGAGAAGCCATTTTATCATTGCGGCAAAAAGCAGAAATTTCATAACGCTTAAAGCCGGATGCTTTAAGCAAATGGAGTCCTTCTTCTTCCAGCATAAAGGCATCGTCTTCGTTAGGTAAGGAGGGACGTTTTTTATAAAAAATGGTATTAGGTTCAATAGTTAATTGATACCAGGAGAGATGTTCAGGTTGATAAGCGATGGCTATTGCCAGATCACTTAAGCCTTCAGCAATCGTTTGTTGGGGTAATCCGTGCATTATATCAAGATTAATATTATCAAAACCCGCTAAGCGAGCATTTTCTATAGCGTGATGCGCTTGCTTATCATCATGGATGCGTCCTAGCGATTTTAAATGGACGGGGTTAAAACTTTGAATACCAAGGGATAATCGATTTATACCTAAGGCGCGGTATGCTTTAAAGCGTGCTTGTTCTACAGTCCCTGGATTGGCTTCGATGGTGATTTCAATGGCGTCTTTGAAAGAGATTAATTTATATAATTCATTGAATAAAAGATCATACGCTCTTGCCGATAATAAACTGGGTGTGCCGCCGCCGATGAAGATGGATTCAAGCGGCCGACGGGCCCTATTTGATAAGTCGTTTTTTAAATCAGCGATTAATGCCCTTATGTAATCTTCTTCAGGTAATTTCTCAGGACTTTTATGCGAATTAAAGTCACAATAAGGGCATTTGCGGATGCACCAAGGGATATGAATGTAAAGTGATAAGGGTAATGACATTGCTATTTTAAATTCAGGCTGGCGTGTTTAAGTAGGTAATAGTATACCTAAGATACTTCAAAACCTAGCATTTTGAAGTATCTTGGGTATATCATGGCGGAATCAAAAATAGGTGGTATATGAGGAAAAAAAATGAACAAAAAAGTTAGAGTTGCCGTGACAGGTGCTGCGGGCCATATTGGCTATGCTTTATTATTTCGCATTGCTTCGGGGCAAATGTTTGGTAAAGATACCGACGTAGAATTGCACTTACTGGAATTAGAGCCGGCGTTGCCCGCATTACAAGGCGTTGCGATGGAGCTTGATGACTGTGCGTTTCCTTTGTTAAAGCGTATCGTTTGCACGTCTGATTTAAAAACAGCAATGGATGGGGTTCATTGGGCTTTATTGGTAGGCTCAGTGCCTCGTAAGCAAGGGATGGAGCGTTCTGATTTATTAAAAATTAATGGCGGGATTTTTACCCAGCAGGGGCGTGCTATCAATGATTACGCGAGTGATGATGTCAATGTCTTTGTCGTGGGTAACCCTTGTAATACGAATTGTTTAATTGCCAAAAATAGTGCCAAAGATGTGCCCAGTGATCGTTTCTATGCAATGACGATGCTGGATGAATTACGCGCCAGAACGCAGTTAGCGCAAAAAGCCGGTGTTGATATTACAGCCGTCAGTCAAATGACTATTTGGGGGAATCATTCTTCCACGCAGTTTCCTGACTTTTATAATGCCAAAATTAATGGCATTTCGGCAGCGCAAGTTATCAATGATGAGCAATGGTTAAAAGAGGTTTTTGTCCCTACCGTGCAACAACGCGGAGCTGCGATTATTAAAGCAAGAGGTGCTTCATCAGCCGCTTCAGCAGCCAATGCGATTATTCAAGGGGTATACCACTTAATTAACGACACACCTACTGGTGAATCATTCTCCATGTGCTTAAGTTCTCAAGGCGAATACGGAGTAGATGAAGGCCTTATTTTCTCTTTTCCTTGCCGCCGCGAGCACGGGGTAGTTAAACGAGTGGGGCTTGAGCATGGCGCTATTAGAGTTATCGAAGATTTAAAATTCAATGACTATAGCCAAGCTAGATTTAACGAGACCTTAGCAGAGCTTCGTTCCGAGCGTGATGCGGTAAAGGAATTGGGGTTGTTGGATTAGCGTAATCGCTCACGATGCTCGCAAAGATAGAGTTTATGGAAATATAACATGTAGCTCGCCAGGGTACATCTGTCTATTGAACACAAATGACTGTCATTTGTGTTCAAAAATTAGATGCGTTTATCTTGACATCCTGCAAAGACGAGAAATTCAATTATTGTGATATAATGCACATCATTTTGATTACATATAAAACAATAGTATGCCAAAACCAAAGCTATTTACTGCCAAAGAAATTGATTCCTCATTCCTCTTAGATGAGAAAAAAATTCATCCCGCTATTCAGTACTTAAACTACTTAAGAAGCGCACCACCTTCAATACCTTTGAGCAGATTTTTATTATTGTTTAGCACACCCAAATCCATAGATACTGAAACATTTATAACCGGTATTAAATTATTTATTAAGTTAGCAAACAGTAGTCCCTTAGATGAATCATCAGACGATGGCAGAAAAGCCATTTGGGGTAATATATTCTCTGGGTTACATTATGCCAATGATTTAGCCACCTTATGGCATCTTAAATACCCCGCTGAGACCCCCCTTTCATCATCTCGTGTATTAACCTATGTACCTACAAGCTGGGATTCAGTAATACAAGAGGAGGGCTTTAAAGCTTTAATTTATAAAGGTCATAAGCCTGCAGAAGCACTAGATGAGTTACTCAAAGGCCCCACCGCCATTGAGTGTGGGATGTTTGCTCAACTAAGCCTATGGTTTGGTATTCGTTATATGTTAGGCAATGAACGTTTTAATGAATGTTTTGGGCGCGCACCATTTTATGTAACGCAGATGGTCTACCAAAGGATTGAAGATAGTATGACTCCCTGGCTCGGGAATCCATTATTTTCATTTTTATCAACGGCAGAAAAACCTACAGAGCCTTCAATTATTCTCAAGCATGTTGCTAATGTTCTTCTTTATCGTTTAAAGCATCCTGGCGGAGGATATGGAGGGCAAAATTGTATTTTAATAGGTGGAAAATATAATGTTTTTGATCCTCATAGCTTAGAGACAGTAGGATTAGACGAGGCTCAAGTATTAGAGGCATTGTATGAGGGGTTTAATAGTGATAGAGGCGCATCAGATGAAGAACGCTTAGCTCTATACGCTAAAACGCCAATGACAATTCACCCATATTTTTGGAGGACATATGCTGAATTAATCGCAGTCGCTGATTCCCTCCGTGATACAAAATTTACGGAGGAAGAATTTAGAGCAGCGGAACGGGAAGACTATCCTGAGCTAGTCTTTGATTTCAATAAGTTTTTAGCTTGGCTAGGCCGTATGGAAAAGCCTATCGAGGTAGGAGAATATACTCCAGTAGCAATTGATGCATCCATCCTGCCTCTTGCATTACTGGAGGTCATTCCATTTGAAAATAAACGGTCAATGGATTTTGGTGTATTTAAACACGATAACACTCAACAAAAAGAATTAAGGGCTATTAGCATTGCATTTTGTCATAGCGTGATAAGGGCAGAATCCAATTTAGTTATTTTGACGGGGAAAGCCGGTGTGGGTAAAACGGCGGCGGCTGTTTGTGCTGCTAAAGAGTTAGTAGCGAGAGGAAAAAAGGTTATCTGGATTTCAGAGGTTATGGTAAAGGGATGGGCTAGCAGGGCAAAAAGCATGGCTGAGCTTAGTAAATGTGAAGATAAAATAGATGCTTTATTAAGCAGCAAACCTGATGCTGTCTTCTTAGATGATGATAATTTGGCAGGTTTCAGCGGTCGATTATTACTTGAAAAAATGTACCAATGGTATGTTACTAACCCAGGAAAAGGGTTATTCATAACCTCTAATGAGCCAGTTATTTTTACAGATTGTTATGGATACCGTCTTGATCGCAGTTATCAATTTCCACCCTTTAGTGATTATACTTCTAGTGCGTATATTAATTGGTGCCAAAAAACGGGATTATCCGGTAAAAGTTTACGGTCAAAGCGAGAAGGCCAATCAATTGGTGCTATTATTAGTCCATTAGCCTACCAAAACAATAAATCAACACTTGGAGCTGTTGAATTAATCCCTTCGATAGATGATAGCCATGATCTTGCACCTATTCGTCGTTCACTCAAGAGCAATGGTACAATGGGGCCTCATTATGATGGTCTTAGTCGATTGCAGAAGCGATGGATTCATGTACGTGAATTAGAGCCTCGTCCTACATACTCTTTTTGTGTGGCAAGAGGTTGGACTACTAATGTTCGGCTATTTGAAAAAACCACATGTAAGACGATAGCACTTGAGATCGGGGAGTGTGATTTGGAATGGATAGGTAAAAAAATTTCAAGTTCTTCCATGGATCAATTGATTCGTGTACTTAATTATGCGCACGATCAGGGTGGAAAAAGGGTGATTCTTATAAATAAAACGAGCTTTAGCCCTACAGAACTCCTAACCCAAATTAAAGCGCAACTACCAGAATCGGAACAAGAAAGAACCTGGTCTCGTTTGCAGCTCCTGCTTTCGGAAACAGAAGATACTATTTTTGGCATTCGCGAGAAGAGTCTATCGCAAGAAATACTATTGTATGTACCATCGCCCGGTATCTATTATTCTTTGCTTGAACCGATTAAAGAGGCATATCATCTTTCACGATATTCAACTACTGAAAGTAAACCGACGATTTCTCATTGTCCTGCTGTAGCAGGTAACCCGGGTGGAGAGCCTGATCGAGGTGGCTCAAATGTTTGTTGTGCTGACGATGATAGAGCACGGCCTACTAAAGAAATAGTTAGACGTGGGAATATTCGTTTTTTTAGAGATATTCCTGCAGATAGGGTTAGAGATTCCAGCGCCATTACGTTCTTCCTCTACAATGAAAGTTGTTCGAGAGGGAAATATTAGTTTTCTTAAAGATACTTCTCCTACTTTATGTTTAAGAGTACGTGGTGGTTTAGAAGTATAACTAATGCTGAGGCAATTACACACTACTCAACTATAAAACTCATCAATGCCCACTCCTTTTCAGTCATCGCAGCTGTGGGTTGAAATTGATTTTGATACGCTTCTAAGACATTGTTCATTTGATTTTCTAAAATGCCAGATACCACTAATACACCTTTAGGTTTGAGGAGGTCGCGAAAATGAGACTTCAGCTTAACTAAAGGAGTAAGAAGGATATTGGCGATAAGGATATCAGCTTTGGTCTTTAGCGTTTCGGGAAAGCCTATAGTTAATTGGGAGGGGAGTAAGTTATTGGTTTCCGCATTATTTTTAGTGGCGATGAGCGCCTGTTCATCGATATCAACAGCACTAACGTTTGCAGCGCCGAGCTTTAAGGCGGCAAGGGCTAAGATGCCAGAGCCGCACCCATAATCAATCAGTGTTTTTCCCTTCAAATCAGCTTGATCTAGCCAAGTTAAGCATAAAGAGGTTGTAGGGTGTGTGCCTGTACCAAACGCTAAGCCAGGATCTAAAATAAGATTAACGGCTTCTGGCTCAGGTGGTGTGAGCCAGGATGGGCAGATCCAAAGGCGCTTTCCGAAGCGTTGCGGCTTAAATGCTTGAAGACAGGTACGCTCCCAGTCTTGGTCAGGCAAATAGGCCAAGGTGTAATTTAATTGCACAAAGGCGGAGGATAAAATCGCTAAGGCTAATTGGGCTTCATTTTCGCCTAAGTATAAAGCGTGAACGACTATATCAGGCCATAAGGGCGTAGTGCCTAGTTCTGGCTCTAGAATAGCTTCATCGTATTGATCGGTTAGGGTAATCGATAGGGCAGAAGTTGCTTCTAGTAACTCATTTAAAGCTTCTATTTGGTCGCGATGGCAGTTGGTAATTTGAAGTTGGAACAAATGAAACTCCACGATAAGGTTATGTTACTGTAGCTCGGGTCTGTTGACATTTCATCTCAAATCCTACGCCCCGCGGCTTGTCCACAGGGCCCATGGATTGTGCGAACAAGTCGCGGAACGTAGGCTAGCAATGGGTTGTAGGGCAATTGCCAACGGCTCCTAGTCTTTCAACATTTTCTCTAAATAATGGATATTAGTCCCACCCTGAATAAAGGATTTATCCCTTAAAATGCGTTGATGTAATTCGATATTGGTTTTTATCCCATCCACGATAATCTCATCCAGAGCATTACGCATTCTGGCAAAGGCTTCTTCACGGGTGTTGCCGTAGCTGATTAATTTTCCTATCATCGAATCATAATTAGGTGGCACAGTATAGCTGCTATAAATGTGTGAATCAAAGCGGATGCCTGGGCCACCAGGTTGGTGTAATAAGCGTATGGTGCCTGGCGAAGGCATAAATGTTTTGGCGTCTTCGGCGTTAATCCGGCATTCAAGGGCATGACCTTGAATGTGAATGTCGCTTTGTTTCAACGTAAAAGGTATATCGCTTGCAATTTTGATTTGCTCCTTAATCAAATCAATACCCGTAATCATCTCCGTAACAGGATGCTCCACTTGGATGCGGGTATTCATTTCAATGAAATAAAAGCAGCCGTCTTGATATAAAAATTCAAACGTGCCGGCCCCGCGATATTGAAGATTGCGACAGGCATTGACCACTGATTCGCCAATTTTTTCACGTAGTTCGGGTGAGATACCGGGAGCAGGTGCTTCTTCTAACACTTTTTGATGGCGCCGTTGCATAGAACAATCACGCTCGCCCAAATGGATAGCGTTACCTTTACCATCCCCTAAAACTTGAAATTCCACATGACGAGGATTTTCCAAGAATTTTTCCATGTAAACGACAGGATTGTTAAAGGCGGCTTTTGCTTCGCTGCGCGTAAGTGCAATGGCATTCAGTAAATTGGCTTCGCTATGCACCACACGCATACCTCGACCGCCGCCGCCGCCCGCTGCTTTAATGATGACCGGATAGCCAATTTTACGGCCAAGCTCTAAATTCAAATCATCATTGTCAGAAAGAGGGCCGTCTGAACCGGGTACACAAGGTACGCCGGCTTTTTTCATCGCGGCAATAGCCGAAACCTTATCGCCCATTAAGCGGATGGTATCGCCTCGTGGTCCAATAAAGCGAAAACCGCTTTGCTCAACAATATCCGCAAAGTCCGCATTCTCTGCTAAGAAACCATAGCCAGGGTGAATAGCCACAGCATCGGTAATTTCTGCGGCAGAAATAATCGCTGGGATATTTAAATAGCTTTTTTGCGAAGGTGCAGGGCCGATACAAACGGTCTCATCGGCTAACCGGACATGTAATAAATCTTTATCCACGTCAGAATGAACAGCAACGGTTTGAATATCAAGCTCTTTACAAGCACGGAGAATTCGAAGAGCAATTTCACCGCGATTGGCGATAACAATTTTACTTAACATGCGATTCAATCCTTATTCAATAACAAACAAGGGCTGATCGTATTCAACAGGCTCACCATTGGCGACAAGGATCGCTGTAACGGTGCCAGCTCGGTCAGCTTCAATTTCATTAAACATCTTCATTGCTTCGATGATGCATAATGTATCACCTACTTTGACCGATTGACCCACGGTAACAAAGGGTGGTGCGTCTGGCGATGGGGAGGTGTACATGGTTCCAACCATCGGAGCTTTTAATTTATGGCCCGACGTGTGAGCATCAGCCGACTTGGTTTCGGCTACAGGCTGCGGCGTGCTTGCTGGTTGCTGGGGCGCTGGCTGATGGTGTGCCGTAGCAGGCATGTATTTAACCTGTGGCGCCTCGCTTACTTGGCTGTATCGGCTCAAGCGCAGCGACTCCTCGCCTTCTTTAATTTCAATCTCAGCGATGCCTGTTTCATCCAATAATTCAATTAATTTTTTAATTTTACGAATGTCCATTGATTACGACTCTCTCACTTTGAATTTTTCGATAATGGCCTGTAAAGCTAATACATAGCTATCAGTGCCAAACCCACTAATAACGCCCTCGGCAATGTCAGAAAAATAAGAATGCTGCCGAAAATGCTCTCGAGCATAGATATTACTTATATGAACTTCGATAAAAGGGATTTTTACTGCTAATAATGCATCGCGGATAGCAATGCTTGTATGTGTATAAGCTGCGGGATTAAGGATTAGATAATGAATTTTATCGCGAGCTGCTTGCTGAATTAAATCGATTAATTCAGCTTCACTATTGCTTTGTTGAGCTATTAAGGTGCAATGAGCGCGTGCTGCTTGCTTTTGCAATAAAGCATTCAGTTGATTAAGCGATGTTTTGCCGTAGACAGACGGCTCTCTTAAACCTAAGAGGTTCAGATTAGGACCATGTAAGACCAGAATTTTATTCATTCAAATAAACTTAAACGAAGTATTGGGGCGATTTTGCCTGATTTTTAAATAGTTGTCTATATAGCCGATGATATCGGCAAGATGTCGGCACGTTACCTTCAAATTTTGTGTAGAATTTTTTTTATATCTATTCATATTGCTTTTCTAGCGTAGTTCTGGTTATCTATCTGCGTTTTGGAAAAATAACAAGTCCACTAATGGAGTATGGAAAATGTATAAAAATTTTTTTTTAGGGCTAACCACGGTCAGCCTAACGGTAAGTGTTACTTCTCTTCAAGCAGCAACCCAATTGAATCCCCGCACGTTCGACGATATTCGTGATCATTTCTCGTTAATTTTGCCGAAATTTAATAAAGAGCTGGCTCAATCGTCTAATGCTTTAATAAGGGTTAAAGAACATACCGATTCTAATCAAAAGACACATATTCGCATGCAGCAGCAATACCGCGGTTTCCCTGTTTTTGGCGGGTACTTAATTTTGCACACCACAAATTCCTCTCATGATTTAATCCCAGGTGACAAGATAGAAACAACAGGGCGAGTGTATGAAGGATTAGAGCAGGAGTTAGGCTCCCCGCCACCCCAATTTATGCAAAAAGCACCCGAAGCTTTAAAAGTGTTTAAACAGCAGTTTACAAAGGGAGTTTTAAGCGAGGAATCTGCACTTCCCATGGTTTATATCGATGAAAACCAACACGCTTTTTGGGCTTATAAACTGAGCGCACTCATTTCTTACAAGGAGCAGATGCCTGCGCGTCCTACAGCGATTGTTGATGCCTATACCTTAAAACCTTTGGCGAAGTGGGATGGACTAACAACAGCGTACACCCCAGTTAAAGGCCTCGGATTTGGTGGTAATCAACGCACTGGGCAATATCAATATGGCGAGGAGCTTCCTGCATTATCGGTCTTGCGAGATCCATTATTGAATATGTGTTACATGGAAAATAGCAACATTAAAGTTGTTAATATGAAGCATAGTTATGCTTCAACAAGGCGAGCAATGAAATTTGTCTGTCAACAAGGCACGCCTTCTTTGCCTAATATGTTTTGGACGGGTATGGATGCGACAGGTTATGACATGGAAAATGGGGCTTATTCGCCCAGCAATGATGCGTTGTATGCAGGGGATGTGATTAAAAATTTATACAGAGAATGGTGCGGTATTGAAGCGTTAACTAAGCAAGGCGCTCCCATGCAGCTAGTGATGCGCGTGCATTATGGGCAAGATTATGAAAATGCCTTTTGGGATGGCAGTACCATGACATTCGGCGATGGAGGCTCTTTCATGTATCCTCTGGTTTCGCTCGGTATTGCCGCCCACGAAGTGAGCCACGGCTTTACAGAGCAGCATTCGGATTTACAATACGTTAATCAATCGGGAGGGATTAACGAATCGTTCTCCGATATGGCTGCTCAAGCCGCAGAATATTATTCGCTCGGTAAAACGACGTGGATGATTGGCAGCGAAATTATGAAGGAAGGTAGCGGCTATAAAGCTCTACGATTTATGGATATGCCAAGCCAAGACGGTAAATCCATTGATAGAGCGGATCAATATCAATCGAATATGAATGTTCATTATTCCAGTGGCGTATTTAACCGCTTGTTTTATTTACTCGCAAATAAGCCAAACTGGGATGTCAAATCAGCCTTTAAAGTAATGGTAAAAGCCAACATGGATTATTGGACGCCGTATTCAGATTTTCAAGAAGCAGGTTGTGGTGTTATCCACGCAGCTAACGATTTAGGTTTACCGCTTGATGATGTAAAACAAGCCCTAAAAGAAGTCGCAGTTTCTTCTAAATGCAGCACCTAACCTAAGCCTCCCTTTTCCTGCAAGCGGGAGAAGAGAGGCTTAGGGGCGGAAAAATTTTAATAGTATATTGCCTATTTCTTCAGGTTTTTCCATATGAATATGGTGGCCGCCGGTTAAGCGTACTAGGGTTAAATTTTGGACCGCGTTGATGCGTTTTTGTAAGGCTTTTTCATCGAAGGAGAAGCCTTGTTCGGCGCAACATAATAAAGTCTTGGCTGTAATGGCTGATAAACAGGATAGTACTTGTTTTTCGGTTAAACGTAAGGGGGAGGGGACCAAGAGTCTTTTGTCATGACGCCAGTAAAAAGCATTGTCTTTTTCATACATCCCTCTTGCGCAGAGGATCTCGGCGTGCTCGGCCTTCAAGTAACCGCGCTGAGCTCTGGTCCTTGCTGCGAGCTTTAGGTTTGTATAAGGCTTTGCAGGTTTATTTACAATGAGGTCGTTTTCTAAATACGCCGCCAATTGTTGCTGGCAAGCACCTTCAGGATGGGTGAGGGGGCCTAAAGCATCTATAAAAGCGATGGAATGTACACGATGAGGAGCTATGCTGGCAACCAGACTGGCTAAGCAAGCACCCAATGAATGGCCTAAAAGATGCATGCGTTCATAGTTTAACGCCTTGATAATGTGTAAAGTCGTATAGACACCATCGATGAAATGATAGTAAGAGCCTTCCGGTAAGTGTGAAGAATGACCATGACCTGGCAAATCCACGGCGATTAAGTAAAAATCTTTGGCTAAGTAAGGCGCGATTAAATCAAAGGAGTTAGCATTATCAAGCCAGCCATGTAGGGCAAGGATAGGTGGCGATGCGGGATTACCCCACGATTTGCAAGCAATCGTAAATCCTGGAATAGTAAGGGTAAAATTATTTGTAGTCATTATGTTACAGATACTTTAGTTCTTCCAAACCGTTTTGGAAAGGAGACTCATTTATAATAATCTTATGCTAAGGCATAAATTCGGTGGTGTCCATGCAAGAAGCTCGTTCTGTTTCGCTTATGACTTATAATATTCACAAGGGGTTTGGTTTAGGTAAAATACGTTTTTTACTACCACAAATGCGGGAGGCTATTGCCAATTTAAATCCAGATTTCGTATTTTTACAGGAAGTACAAGGCGAACATCGCCGAAGAGAAAAGCGAATCGATAGGTGGCCCGATGCTCCTCAATTCGCGTATATTGCTCAAGAAATATGGCCTCACTATATTTATGCAAAAAATGCGATTTATCAATCAGGCCACCATGGCAACGCGATTTTAAGTAAATACCCAATTGAAAGTTTTGAAAATGTCAATTTATCCTCAATGAATCGCGCTTCACGGGGCATTTTACATAGCCAATTAATCCTCAATGGACACACGAAGCTCCATTTGTTGTGCGTGCATTTGGGCTTGTTTAAAGCGGAGCGTGTGGAGCAATGCAAAACATTAATGATGCATATTCGTGAAATGGTGCCTGAGCAGGAGCCTTTATTAATGGCAGGGGATTTCAATGACTGGCGGCACAAGCTTTCATCCCCTCTAGCAGAGGAGCTTAACATTCAAGAAGCATTCTATATGGTTGAAGGGCATCATGCGCGGTCTTTTCCTGCAATAAAACCTGCGCTTTGCGTGGATCGAGTTTATTTTCGCGGTATGCAAGTGCAGGAAGTAAAATGTTTACAAGGCCAGCCCTGGCGTATGCTGTCTGATCATCTCCCTTTGTATGCAAGTTTTACAGTAGAAACGGCGAAGTAAATCATCCCCCGTTCGCCGGGGGATGACGTTAATGAATGTGAGCTTAACCTTTACTCCATAGACGGCTTGTACTCACCAAAGCATGCGGTACTATTTAATTTTGCGCGGTTAAGCAATGCTTGCTGGGCTTTAGCTATATTCTCAGCTTTCCCGCCCCAGGCCTTTATGCAATCTTCTTGTAAAGCGCGGCCGTAAGAGAAGCTTAAACTCCATGGTTGGTAACCGACACTATTAATAGCATTTAAATTCATCGTTGCCTGTGTCGGGCTTTGGCCGCCAGATAGGAAATTAATGGTAGGCACGGCAGCCGGTACATTATTACGGAACACGCTTAATGTATATTCAGCGACTTCTTCAGGCGAACTAAATTTACTAACCTCTTTACCACTGGTGACCATGCTAGGCTTCAAAACAATATTTTCTAATTCCACTTGGTGAATAAAAAGGGCATGGAATAATTCATGTAAAACCATTTCACTCGCCTCAGCACAGCGTTCAATCGTATGATTACCATCCATGAGTACTTCAGGCTCGACAATCGGTACAATGCCTACGGATTGGCAGCAGGCAGCATAGCGCGCTAACATTTCTGCCCCTGCTTTCATCGCGGTAAGACTTGGGGTGTACTCAGAGATGGAGTAAACATTGCGCCATTTTGCAAATTTAGCGCCTAAATTTTTGAAATGAAGGAGTCGCTCTGACAAGCCATCGAGGCCTTGAGTGACTTTTTCATCTTCGGTATTCGCTAAATTAACCAGGCCCTTATCTACTTTGATACCAGGCAAGATTCCTTTTTTAGCGAATAACTCAGCAATGGGAGTACCCTTTTCATCTTTATGCTGAAAGGTTTCTTCAAATAAGATAACGCCATTGATGTATTGTTCTAAATCAGGCGTAGTTGCCAGTAAAAGGCGATAATCACGGCGATTTTCTTCGTTATTTTCGATATTGATGCTAGCGAATCGTTTGCCAATTGTTCCTGTGCTCTCGTCAGCCGCTAAAATCCCTTTGCCTTCTTGTAGCAAATGGTCCATTGTTGTTGATAATTCATCATAATACATGGTTTGTGTATCTCCTTAAATTCAGGTATCTCTCTAATTTGAAATATATTTCTCTCGAATAATTTGTGGCATGGCAAAGCCTTTATCTTTTAAATAGGAAAAAGCCTCGTCAATCATACCGGGATTTCCGCATAAATAAACCATATCCTCCGTTGGCTTTAAATTTAATTGGTCAAAAGAGCTTTGTACGTAGCCTAAACGCTCGTGCGCCTGTAAATCGCGCCCTTCCCGGCTTAAATGCGTAAGAAAGGTGACGCGCGGACAATCAGCTGCCAGTTTTAAAAATTCTTCGCCGTAAAGTACATCTTCACGCGTTTGTACACCTTGTAATATAACGATCTGAAGATCAGGATGGGTATCTAGCCTATGTTTCAATTCATCTAACATAGCTCGGTAAGGTGTGATGCCAGTGCTAGTTGCAACTAAAATATAACGTTTGGGTACTTCATCTTTTAAAATTAAGCGTCCAAAAGGGCCATTTATATGAATGGTATCCTGGGGTTTAAGATTAAATAGTAAATTAGTACCAGGCCCTCCTTCGACATAACCCGCGGCAAATTCGATCCGATTGTTTTGTGTTGGTATATTGGCGATACTATAACTTCGGCGCAAAATTTTACCCTCAAGCTCAAAATGAATCGTAATAAATTGGCCTGGAAGGTAATTAAATGCCGGTGATTGTTGGCTTTTGAAGATAAAATGTTTGACATTAGGAGAAACCATATAAGCATCTTCTAACGTAATGGGAAATAAGTTAGGCCGCATATTCGATTCTATTAGTAGTTAAAAGCTCCTAATATAGGGGAAAAATGGCACATTGCAAGTATTATAGTGTAACTGGATTAATCCATATACGTTGCCTAAATCAAGAGGGTGTATAATTAATATATGAATGGTAGTGATCTTGTTGCAATGATTGGTAACTTAAGCCGATCGCTTTCCTCCGTAGATACGCTTATTTCGGGGTTGGGCTATCTTATTGGTATCCTTTTCATGATTACGGCCACGTTAAAACTTAAAAAAATAGGTGATGCTCGGGCTAGCTCCAGTTCGCACGAGAAAATGTTTGTTCCGGTAGCGTATTTTGTAGGGGGGACTGCATTAATTTTCTTACCCTCTATGCTGGGTATTGTATCCAATACAACCTTCGGTATGGGGAATATCTTGGAATATATCCCTTATAATCCCTACAGTATTTATAACTCGATGGGTATTTTGATTCAAACAGCCGGTTTAATTTGGTTTGTAAGAGGATGTGTCTTATTGGTCCATGGCAGTGAACCAGGTGTACAAGAAGGGCCAAAGGGGCTTGCTTTTGTGGCGGGCGGAATTTTAGCGATGAATTTTGAATATACGCTTGCTGCTGTAAATTACGTAGTAAGTCATTTATTAGATTTAACGGGAATGGTTTAGGAGCGTTAATGAATTCTCGGCAGTTTTTTACCACGCATACTTGGTGGGGTAAAGTGATTGGTGCTTTTTTAGGCTATATGATTGCAGGGCCCGTTGGAGCCTTTTTTGGTATTTTAATCGGGAATTTCTTTGATAAAGGTCTTTTCGAGCACTTCTCTCGGCCTCATTGGCATTACCACGCAGAAAAGCGTGAGGCGGTTCAACGGACGTTTTTTGAGGCTACTTTTAAAATCATGGGCCATATTGCCAAGGCGGATGGGCGGGTATCAGAGCATGAAATTCAAATGGCTAAGTTGTTAATGGAAGAGATGGGATTAAGCCATGCGCAAATTAAAACTGCACAAAATTATTTTAATGAAGGCAAGAATTCTAATTTTAACTTAAAACTCATGCTGACTACGCTACGAGAAGCTTTGCACGATAACCCAGAATTATTAAAATTATTTATTGATATTCAATACCGCGCAGCAAAAGTAGACGGGCTGTCTTTTAAAAAACAAGAAGCGTTAAACACAATACTGCGCGCTTTAGGGTTTGCCTCTCTAAGCCAGCAATATCAATTTTTTGAAGATTTTGCCAATTACGTGCGGTACCGACAACAGCAATCTTCTTCATCACAATCGCGTGATTACCAAAAGCAATACCAAAGGCCAGCCTCTCATCATACACTAGATCAAGCCTATGCTATTTTGGACGTTTCTACTTCGGCAACCAAGCAAGAAGTAAAACGCGCTTATCGTCAGTTAATCAGCCGCAATCACCCCGATAAACTTATTGCGCAAGGTTTACCGGAATCAATGATAAAAATTGCGAACGAAAAAACACAAGCCATCACCAAGGCCTATGAGCAGATTTGTGAAAGTAAAGGGTGGTGATATCACTCAAATTCTATATGTTCTTTTGCAAACAATTCCTTTGTCCTTTGCGCCATAATAGTATGAGCAAAAGCAGAAGGATGTACCGGATCAAAGAACAAATACCCTTCACAAGCATCTTTTTTATTTTTTGCAGTGATAGTCGAAACCATCTTTAATACCGGATTTTTGACATGCTGCGGCAGAGAGGCTTCATAGCAAGTGCCGGTTACATTCGTAAAGCCAAAAGCTTCCGGCTTTTCCATAATTTCACCCATGAGACCACTAATATCGAAATATAACCATTGTACATGCGGGTATTGTGCTTGAAATTCAGAAACTTTTTCTCGCAATATTTTATTATGTTGGCTAGATACATAGGCAAGCAGATCCACCGCATCGAAATCTTGCGCGCCAGGAATTTTTCCTAAATCAGGTACGCTGACGACCATAATATGTTTAGCGCCTTTATTCACTAAGCGTTGTAAATTATTTTGTATACCCACAATAACGTCAGATATTGCTTCATCAGGGTGATCGGGTAATGCTAAATAATTATTCGAGCCAATCCACATAATATACATACTATCAGCATCGGCCTTATCGTTATGAGTCAGTAAATAAGTACTTACCTCTTCCCTTAAGGTAAATAGCCCGGAATCATCTTCTTCTAATACACCAGCGCCGCCAATGGCATAATCTTCTAAATGAGCAGTCACGTTAGTCGGGTAGTATGATCTCATTAAAAGCTCTACCCATACCGGACCATTGGTAAAACGGCCTTCAAAATAAGGAGGGGAAAGAGGTAATTGATGTTTCATGTATTCATAAAGGTTGCCGTTATCTGACAAGCTATCGCCAAAGACAACAAGCTTATTAACAGAAGTAGCAGAAATCATAGTTGAAAATAATAAAGCAAACACCGTAATGATAATTTTCATAAATACCCTATTCAGAGTTTTCGAGAAAAGGATTATAGCCATGAAAAAAGAATGGACGCAATTGTTTTAATAAGAATGGGCAGGGCCTACGTATGAAAACTGCTCCGCTTCCTCACGGTCGCGGTTCGGTTTTGCTCCCGCAGCTTATTTGTAGGACGTAGAAGCGGAGCAGCTAACCGACCGAACCGCGGCCATGAGGAAGCGGAGCAGCTAACCGACCGAACCGCGGCCATGAGGAAGCGGAGCAGCTAACCGACCGAACCGCGACCATGAGGAAGCGGGGCAGTTAACCGACCGAACCGCGGCCATGAGGAAGCGGAGCAGCTAACCGACCGAACCGCAGCCATGATGGAGCGGAGCAGTTAACCAACCGAACCGCGACTGTGAGAAAGCGGAGCAGTTAACCGACCGAACCGCGGCCATGAGGAAGCGGAGCAGTTAACCGACCGAACCGCGGCCATGAGGAAGCGGAGCACAGTTAACCGACCGAACCGCGACCATGAGGAAGCGGAGCAGTTAACCGACCGAACCGCGGCCATGAGGAAGCGGAGCAGTTAACCGACCGAACCGCGGCCATGAGGAAGCG
>JAGVKL010000018.1 GCA_020050595.1 Legionellales bacterium | reverse complement strand
CGGTAGCCTGGTTGCTTGCAACCAGGAAAGCATGCCATCACTTGCATCAATACTTAAAGTCCCTGGTTGCAAGCAACCAGGCTACATGGTTTAACAAAAGTGACGATACCTCAGGGGCAAATTCATAAGTATCTACATAAATAGTACTGTTTTTTCTAGGTTAAAACATTGTTTGTTGGGTCGAAACGACCTCAGTCTACTGAGGCAAGCCGTAGGGCGTCAAGTATAAGGGGGAACTCAACGAGAGGCGTTTGCCCGCGTTTCATCGTCATCTCCCTCGGGGGGTGGTTCGGGTGGTTGGGGTGGGAGCATTTCTAAGAGATTAACGCCGTGTTCTTGTAAAAAGATTTTTATAGGTGTGCATTCTCGTAAAGTTTTTTTATCTTGCTCTGGGAAATCAAGACTGCCATTTTGTGCGGCAGAAAGAGCATCTCTAATCACAGTGATGACTGACGGCATGTCCTCCACTTCTGCGAAAAATTGTCGAATGTCTTCGGTACTACCCGTTTTTTCTTTGATGTAATCAGCTGCATTTTTTAAAAATTGTAAAGTACCGGCAGTGTCATGGGTTTGAACCATTTTTAATAGCGTCTCGTGTATATTTATTTTCCACTGATGTGATGTTTTTTTATGAGCATGACCTTGATCAAATAATGCTTTCATTGCGATTACGGTTGAATTATCGTTTACCGCAACCTCTGAAAGGGTAGCAGGCTCTGTCGCTGTAGTTACGGTAGTGGGTGCAGGCTCTGCTTGAGGGTGCTGTAAAGGGGCGTGCAGCGGCATTAACTCTATACCCTCTAAACTATCTTCATTGGCAAGAGTCGCTTCTTTTTTATTAAATTTTTTTTGAATTAATTTTATAAGAGCATAACTCAGTCGGCCTATTAAGTAAGCGCTGGAAAGTATGGCACTTGCTGCAAAAATAGCCATTCCTACGGGAGGGAAAAAGAGGCCTAAAGATAGGCCAATGATGCTCAACGCAGCGAATGAAATGGCCACCCCTCGGTCTAATATTTTTAATGCATTTTGGCTTCGTAACTGGGTTTGGTAGCTATATTGTGTGTTATGTAAATTTTGCAGAAGTTCTTTTTTGGCTGCGTGTAATGATTTAAAAGCCTGTAATTTATGTGAAATTTGCGCGGACAAACTCCTTTTTTTCTCTTCATCTTCCTCGCTATCTAGTTGTGCTTCCAAGTGAATAATGTCTTTATGCAGCGTATTAAGCTCGGACATTTCTATACTAATTTCAGCTTCTATGTGTTTCAATTTTTTTGAAAGCTGATAATTTTCATAAAGGACTTTCCCCATGGTATACAAACTAAAACTTAAAGTGACAGCAGCCATAGCCATAGCAAGGGGCACAGCGATAGCGGGCAGGGCAATAGCTGCGATCACTAAACCTAATAAGGCTCCGGAATAAAGCCATTTTGCAGCCCTAGATAACGATATCGGTAAAGATTCCCCTCTAATGGTTGCAGCCAGGTAGACAAGAGGGAGTAGAAGAAAGTCGATGGCGTACATGACCATCGCAGCAAAGGGAAGTCCTGAAAAAGCTTCAGGTGGTGCATGAATGCCTTCTACATGGGTAAGATAACTTGCATCGCCTGTTGATAAAAAAAGATCGCCTAGAATAGGAATTTTCTTACGCAGCCTTTGAAGCCGCTCGTTTTCTTTGGGTGGTTGGGGATGAAAAGCCAATAGCCCTGCAGTCTCTTCAGAGGCTCGATGTTTTTCGTTCGCTTTTTTTGTCTGCTCCCCTGTATTTCGCTGATTCCCTGTGGCAGAGGAATAGTCTCCGTTCGGCATGTTTTACCTGTGTATATCAACTATATTAAATATAGCACCAAATTATTAACATAAAATGACGTTGCTGCGCGGCTATCAGACCCTAAAGGATGATTATGGATAAATTTATTGACAGACAAGAAGCAGGTCGTGTGCTTGCAAACCATCTGATGGATTATAACCACGGTGAAAATACCATCATTCTTGCATTACCCAGGGGTGGCGTGCCTGTGGCATATGAAATTGCAATTCAACTATCCTTGCCGTTGGATGTGTTTATTGTGCGCAAATTGGGTGTGCCCGGTCACGAAGAGCTTGCTATGGGGGCAATTGCTACCGGCGGGACGACTTTTTTCAATGCATCGTTAATTAAGAGCCTTACTATAGCTCAAACGGCAATTGATAAAGTCCTTGCAGAAGAGAGAAAAGAGCTTGATCGGCGGGAGCATTTGTATAGGGGCAACAAATCCCCTTTAAAGGTGGTAAATAAAACGATTATCCTCGTGGATGATGGTATAGCGACAGGGGCTACTATAAGCGCAGCTATTGAGGCATTGCGACAACAGCACCCTGCTAAAATTATTATAGCGGTTCCTGTGGCTGCGAGATCGACTTATGAAGAACTAGCATCTTCTGTTGATAAAGTGATTTGCCCACTTACCCCCACCAATTTCTATGCGGTTGGTATGTGGTATGAAAATTTCCCACAAACATCCGATGACGAAGTCATTAACCTTTTACAAAAAGCGGACTCTAGAAGGTAAACGTGTGAAATAGGTTTCTTGATAACTTAATAAAAGCCGTAGGTTGGGTCATTTCGACCCAACGGCTTACCACCAATCGCCAGAATTACAGCAACTAGCAGTAGTGCTGCAACAACTTGTGCTGCGATAAGAGGAGTCACCGCAACCAGAAAGACATCCGCAGCTGCTTAAGGTAAGTATTGAAGTAAGTACAAATACGGCAATGATTGTTTTTTTCATCACAGCGTCCTTGCGTTATGTTTGTATATTTATATTACAACAAGAACGTGTATTTTACAAATAATGGGGTAAAATATTGTGAAATTTTAATGCAACGCAATATTGCCTAATTACAATCCCACTTCATAGCAGTAGAAATAGAATAAATTTCATTATCCCCAACCACCAAATGGTCTAATAAGCGAACGTCGACTAGCTCCAAAGCCTGGCGTAGACGTTCGGTGGCCTCTAGATCGTGCCGGCTAGCATCCGATAAACCAGAAGGGTGGTTGTGGGCGAGAATAAGGGCGGCCGCATTTAATTGAAGCACACGCTCAATAATAGGACGTGAATGAATCGTAGCACTATCAATACTCCCAAAAAATAATTCTTCATAGGCCAAAACCCGATTTTGCGTATCTAAAAAAAGGGCAGCGACTACTTCGTTTTTTTTATCTCGTAATTGCCGCTTGAAAAATGTATAGGTTTGCTGTGAGTTAACAAGTTGGATATCTTTTTGTAAATAAATAAAATCATTACGCCTACAAATTTCTCTAGCTGCTTGTAGCTGGACATAGCGTACAAGCCCTAGTCCTGAAATTTGGCGAAACGTCTGCAAATCGGCGTTTAAAATGGTACGTAGATCGCCCACGTGCTGGATTAAATCGGAAGCTAATTGCATACAAGAACGCTGGCGGTTACCAGAGCTAATGAAGACCGCTAATAATTCGGTGTCTGAGAGGCTTTGGGCGCCGTTAGTTAATAGTTTTTCGCGCACGCGAAATCCATGCGATAATGGTTGCTTGGTCATTTCTTATTCCTTTATAGCGAGGTTTGTGTTTTGATCGCCTTTATTCTTATTAAAAAATGATAGTCATGCAAGATTTTATAAACAAAAAAATAGTCTTAGGGATTTGTGGCGGTATTGCTGCTTATAAATCAGCCTATCTTATACGTGAGCTAGTAAAACTAGGGGCTCAAGTCCGCGTGGTTATGACGAAATCAGCGGAGCAATTTATTACGCCGATGACGATGCAAGCTTTAAGCGGCCATGAAGTCCGTAGCGAATTATTTGATCCCCAAGCAGAGCGTGCTATGGGTCACATCGAATTGGCTCGCTGGGCGGATTATTTATTGATTGCGCCGGCTTCTGCTCATTGCTTGGCGAAAATGGCTTATGGATTAGCTGATGATCTATTATCAACGCTCTATTTGGTTGCAGAAACCCCCGTGATTGTTTGTCCTGCCATGAATCGAAGCATGTGGGCTCACCCTGCCACTGTTGCTAATTGTAAGTTACTCACCGAGCGCGGAGTGACTATTGTCGGGCCTGAAGAGGGTTCGCAAGCCTGTGGTGAAGTGGGATTAGGCCGTATGGCGGAGGTAGAATATATCATCAATGCTTTGCGCTTGTGTGATGTTCGCGAGCTTTTGCAAGGTTATAAAGTTTTAATTACCGCAGGTCCTACACGAGAAGCCATTGATCCCGTACGTTATATTAGCAATCACAGCTCAGGAAAAATGGGCTATGCGCTTGCACAAGCCGCTCAAATGGCTTCAGCCAGTGTAACGTTAATCAGCGGCCCTACCGCGTTAAGTCCTCCTTTAGGGGTAAAGACCTATAAAGTGGAATCTGCTGAGGAAATGCTTCATCAAGTGCTTGCTCATTCAGAAAAGGGTATGATTTTTATAGGCACGGCAGCAGTAGCTGATTATAGCGTGGAGCCTGCATCACAAAAGCTTAAAAAGCAAGAAAATCTAACCCTTTCCTTAACGAAAAATCCTGATATTCTTTCTACCGTAGTCAATGAAGGTAAGTCTGCGTTTGTTGTAGGTTTTGCAGCGGAAACCCAAGAGGTATTAACCTATGCTAAACAGAAATTAAAAACAAAGAAATTGGATATGATAGTGGCGAATGAAGTAGGTAAAGGTATTGGCTTTGAGCAAGACGTTAATCAGGTAACCATCCTAACGCAACATGAAGAAATAGCGCTGGCTTCGGATCATAAAGTCAGGCTGGCGGCAAAAATTATTGCAATTCTTGCTAAAAATCTGCAAAATGCGTAGTTTTCTTTCCGAGATGGCAAGAGGCACTCGGGACTTAATGATCTTTTTATGTAAGGAATACCATGGAAAAAGCGATTCAATTAAAGATTCTTGACCCTCGTATTGGCGATACCATTCCTTTACCTGCGTATGCAACAGCTGGAGCTGCAGGCATTGATCTGCGGGTTTGTATTGATGAACCTTTACAAATCGCCTCGCAAGAAACGGTACTTTTACCCACAGGTCTTGCTATTTATATTGCCGATCCTAATTTGGCTGCCGTTATTTTACCTCGCTCAGGCTTAGGCCATAAGCATGGCATTGTGCTGGGTAATTTGGTGGGATTAATCGATTCTGATTATCAGGGTGAGTTGAAAATTTCGTGTTGGAATCGTAATCAAGAGCATTTTACCATCCAACCAGGTGAGCGTATCGCACAATTAGTATTTTTACCGGTCGTGCAGGCTAAATTTTCTGTGGTGGATTCATTTGCTGAAAGTGTTCGCGGCGAAGGTGGTTTTGGTAGTTCGGGGAGACAATGAATGACAGTAGGGCCTCTATACCGTCCTAGACTTATTGATCGCAATGTTTTTAGGGCTTACGATATTCGCGGCATTATAGGTGCGCAATTAGATACAGATGCGTTCTACACGATTGGTAGGGCCGTAAGTTGTCGGTTAAACGCATTAAATCGGTCCAGTATTTTCTTGGCTCGCGATGGACGCTTAAGCAGTGAGAGCTTAGCCGCGGCTTTAAAACAAGGCTTATTGGATAGCGGTATACACGTACTTGATTTAGGTGCGGTTGCTACACCGGTTATGTATTATGCAACGCATGCACACGGCGCTACAGATAGTGGATTAATGGTAACGGGTAGCCATAATCCTGCTGATTACAATGGCATTAAGATTGTACTAGCTGGCGCTACCCTGGCTCATGATGATATTGAGCTACTCTATGATTTGGTTGCCGCAGGGCGATTTATAGAAGGTAAGGGGCAAGCAGAAGCTATTTCAATGATTGATCAATATACCCAGCGTATTCTTGAGGATATCAAGCTTCATCGACGACTGAAGGTTGTCGTTGATTGCGGTAATGGGATAGCGGGCACAGTCATTCCTTCGGTCATTGAAAAATTGGGTTGTGAGGTTATTCCTCTTTATTGTGAAGTCGATGGGCGTTTTCCTAATCATCACCCTGATCCAACTATCGAAGAGAACTTAATTGATCTTAAAAAAGCTATTGCTCAACATCAAGCTGATTTAGGCGTAGCTTTTGACGGAGATGCCGATCGCTTAGGTGTGGTTACTAATCTGGGTGAAATCATTTGGCCTGATCGGCTCTTAATGCTCTATGCGCTCGACGTATTGTCTCGTAATCAAGGGGCCACGATTGTTTATGATGTAAAATGCTCCAGCCATTTGGAAAAAGTTATCGCTGATGCTGGTGGCGTTGCAAAAATGTGCCCGACCGGCCACTCCATTGTTAAAAAAATAATGAAGCAGGAAACGGCGGCTCTTGCAGGGGAAATGAGTGGTCATTTGTTTTTTAAAGACCGATGGTATGGTTTTGATGATGCGCTTTATAGTGCCTGTCGTTTACTAGAAATTTTAAGCGCCTCCTTGCAAACTATTAGTGACCAGTTTAAAGCTATTCCCAATAGCGTTAATACGCCTGAAATAAAAATTCCTATTGGTGAAGAAGAAAAATTTGGGTTTATGCAGCGATTCAGCGAACAAGCTCGTTTTCCTGATGCTCGTATTATTGGGATTGATGGTTTACGAGTAGAATTTCCGTATGGCTGGGGATTGCTGCGGGCTTCCAATACTACGCCTTGTTTAGTTGCACGCTTTGAGGCTGCTGATGGCCAGGGTTTAAGCACTATTCAAGCGCAGTTTAAAGCGCAGTTACAAGCGGTGGATAAAGAGTTAGCCATCCCTTTTTAACCTAAATTCGGCAGTTAAATCTAGGGTCTGTTGACATTTCATCTCCGATCCTACGCCTCGTGGCTTGTCCACGGGGTCCATGGATTGTGCGAACAAGTCGCGGAACGTAGGCTAGTGATAGGTTGTAGAGCAATTGTCAACAGACCCTAGATTTAACTGCCGAATTTAGGTTTAAGTAGCTGTTCACGCTGATGGTGAAGTTAGCTCACTCGTGTCACGGCGTACAACATAACGTATAAAGGCTCTTGCAATTGCCTTCTCGCTATTACTTTTTCTTGGGAAAGGATATGAAGCCCTTCTTTTTCACAAAGCGATTTTATATAGTCAGGATGATGACTGAAGCGGGCACTTTCTTGTAATTTCCAGGGTTCTTTTTCATTAATTTCATGGCTAAAAATAAATAAGCCCTTTTTCTTGAGATGATGGGCGACGGTGTTAAATAACGTTTCTAATGCGCCTAAATAGGGGAGTACATCAGCGGCGACCATCAAATCATATGATTTTTTATGCTCATTTAAAAAAGCAACTAATTCTGCTTCTGCTAATTCATCATAAATGCCTTTTTTCTCTGCTTCCACAAGCATTTTGGCCGAGAGATCAACACCTACAAGATGCTCGCTTGATTCCCGCAATACAATCCCAGATAACCCCGTCCCACAGCCTAAGTCCACGGTATGTTTAACTTTTTTAGGGTGAAGCGTATGCAATAATCGACCTATATGATGAGGTAGGGCATAATTTAACGTTTTCTGTAAATGCTCATCATAATAAAGCGCATAATTATTAAATAACCCCCCCACATAGGTAGGGCAGGCTTCGGGTTTTTTTTCACGGCCTGTGAGCGCATTTAACATAAATTGACTCACTTCATCCTTAGGATTAGCGGCAAGGGCGTGTTCTAATAAGAGAATAGCTTCCCGGCGCTGGCCGAGGCGAATCTTAATCGCCGCTAAATTGCTTAACGCGGCAAAATGATCATCTTGGATATGAAGCATGGTCTCAAAATGCTTGGTGGCTTCGGTTAAATGCCCTAAAGCCATTTGGGCTACGCCGGCATTATATAAATATTCAAGATTATGAGGTTCTTCTTTTAATAACACATCATAATGCATCAACGCATTTTCAAAGCGATCATGATGAATAAAGGCGGCAGCAAGATTGCTGCGTGCGTCAATATGCGTATTATCTAAAGCCAATGCTTTCGTAAAATAATCAACAGCAAGCTGTCCTTTATTATGTTTTAAAGCAATCACACCTAAATTGGCCAAAGCGTTTACATGCTCCTCATCAAGCGCTAAGACCTTATTGAATGCCTTGCTTGCTTCTTCTAATTGGTTAGCCTCTAAATACAGAATGCCTAGGTAAAATTGTGCATCCAGGTGTTTAGGCTCTAAAGCCAAAACATTATGGAATTGTTTTTTTGCAGCTTCTAGTTGATTATTTCTCAGCAGTAAAAGCCCTAAATTATAATGCGCAGTAACAAACGCTGGTTTGGCATGCACCGCTTCACGATAGTGGGTTAATGCCTGTTGAAATTTATTTTGTAAGGCATATACACCCGCAAGGTTATTATGCGCTTCGGCGTAGTTAGGAAAAATGGTTAAGGCTTTGAGATAATGCTCAATGGCTTTATCGAATTGATGTGATTTTTTATAAGCATTGGCAAGGTTGTTATGCAAACCGGCATCTTGAGGCGCTGATTCTAGGGCGCGGTTTAGGTAAAGAATGGCTTGGGGCATATTTTCTAATTGAGCATAAGCTATACCTAAAAACCGTAACGTCTCTAAATGGTGTGGATCCTTTGCTAAAATAGCTTCATAAGCGGTAATAGCCTGCTCTAATTGTCCTTGTTGTTGCAGCCTTTGCGCTGCATCAAATAATTGGTCTATAGAGTGGCTCATAGCTCGCCGGCTAAATGAAGTTGTTTACGTAAATGTTTTAAAGCGTGGGCTCGATGGCTAATGGTGTTTTTTACCTCAGCAGGAAGTTCGGCGACAGTACACATGTATTTTGCGATATACATAACGGGATCATAACCAAATCCATGCTCGCCACGCGCCTCTTTACTAATTGTCCCCTTTAATTGACCGGTGGCAATAATAGGAGTGGGATCATTCTCATAGCGAATTAAAGCCAAAGCACAATAAAAGTAAGCCTGGCGGTTTTTGCTAGGTATATCGCGCAATCGTTCTAAGAGAAGCTCGATATTATCTTCATTCGTAGCATTTTGTCCGGCAAAACGGGCTGAATAAATGCCTGGTGCTCCATCTAATGCAGCGACCACAATGCCTGAGTCATCAGCTAATGCCGGTTTTTGGGTGAGGCGGCAGGCATGACGAGCCTTTATAATGGCATTTTCAATAAAACTTAAGCCCGTTTCTTCCACGCTATCAATGCCCATATGGCTTGGTGCAATACAATGAATAGGGGATAAAAGAGTTTGGAATTCAGCAAATTTTCCAGGATTACTGGTGGCAATAATTAATTCTTTCACGCGAGCTACTCTAATAAGCACGATTATAAATTTATAGGTGAATGATGAAGTGCTGTCAATCACTGCCGCAAAGTTCCACACGGCTCCCATTTAAATGGTTGATTTTCCCCTCTCCCCTTGGGGAGAAGGTGCCCGACAGGGAATAGCTGCGGCAAGGGTGTTATAAACGTTCTTTTTGAGCTATAATTGGAAATAATGCGCAGAGATTGAGATATGCATCCATTAAAAAGAGAGTATGCAAAAGAAGTATACAATGCAGTTTTCGAGGCTTGCTCTGTGATGACGGGTGATAAGGTGACGCCTATTGCCTCCGTACTTAAAATCAATGCCAATCAGGCACAAGATATTATCAATAAAATTTTAATCGCCTTGCCCGATCAATTCTTTTATCTCGCATCCAAAACACAATTAAGCGACATTCTCTTTTTTATAGCAAAGGATTATATGTTTTTTCAGGCACAAGAGGATATTGAGAGCGAGGATTACGCTTACAATTTGATTAATTTTATTACCCATTTAACGTCGGATATTGCAAAGCGGTATTATCGTGAGGCGGGAGTTAAATGAAGACTTATCAAGATTTAAGGAATAATTTTGAGCTTCTTTACATTTTTAGAAGGCTAAAAAATCCCATTACGGCTGGGTTCTTTAGCAAAATACAACAAGGGTTGGTTGATTCTATAGGGAATATGGACGTTAACAAACGGCTAATAGAAATCAAAGAAACTAAAACTAAAAATGAAGAGACAAGAGAAATCCTTGTGGCATTAACTTACCGCACAAGGCATTACAGTAAAATCAAAGACCGCATAGACAGTATTTGGGCCATATTTCAAGAAGCAAAAGATTCTCGTTGGCCTTCTGACAAACCTAAGCTAACGTTTGAGGACTATAGTATTTTATATGATCTGGCTCGTTTGTATGAGAAGTTAAAAATTTTAAATGAAGAAGGATTGTTTAAAGATAATGAGACATTGGGAGCTCTTTATCAGCACTCTCAATACGCCTATGAGATGACTCAATATTTTGAGGCTAAGAATGCACCATCCCCCGGAGTGTTAGCTTTTCATGATGTAGAAAAAGAGGCGACGTTTAGAGGCCGTGTTCGTACTTTTTTTGAGCGCCTACAAGATTTTATTACCGGGCGGTTTGGCCATGCCTCTCAAGTGGCGCAAACAACCATCCCTACAGAAAAGCCTGCTTCACCCAGCATAGCCCATCTTTATCCTACTTATAAACAAGAGAGCGTTCCATTACGGTATTTTTTATATAACGATATGTATTGTATCAAGCTTAAAAGGCTTATAGATAAAAAGAACCAAAATATATTGCAAGGAGCATTGGGTGACAATTGGCTAGAGCAAGTAGAGAATCTGTTTATAGAAATTCAGCGAGACATCCATGACAATAGTCGTGGAAAATATGGGCGTGTTGAGGTTCGGTTTGATTTTCTCAGAGGATTTGCAATTGGTATGGCTTCTTTATTTTTTGGTCATAAAAATTGGCTGATGCGCGATCATTCTAACAAAGATATCCGGGATATGATGCTAAAGAAAGGGCAGTGGATAGAAAAAGACATTAAGCCGCCGCATATGCTTTGCTCGGAGTTTTTAGGCCGAACGATTATCGCAACCATGGAAGAGCTTAATGATCGATTAAAGAAAAAGCTGGAAGAGAAAGGAGTTAAAAATATTCCTGCTATTTTAATTGAAAATCCCATCAGTGAAATGGAGAATCTCTACTGCTTAACACCTACCCGGTTATTAATAGCATTACAGGAAAAGGGAGCGGTAGAAGAAGTGCCTCTTTCCCCAGAAATTACCCATGCTATTGAAATCGATCCTAGTGCCGCCAAAACCACCACAGCAGCTATAGGAAAAATAAAAGAACCCGAGCCAGAGCCAACAAAACCTTTGCCTAAACCCAGGTAAATGATTTCTTTAGTATTAGGACAGCCCTGAGTATTAGGATAGGGTCTATTGACAATAGATACAACCACCCGGTGCATGCTTACTATTCATAAGCGCTGTCATGATCGACATGCAAAGCAAGTAATCTTAAATAGTTATCTTATCATAAAGCCGTGGCTCTGTATTTTTTGAGAACCGAAAAGAATAAATACGCTCACCCGTTACAGAGTGGATATTGAATGTAAAATGATGATATCTTCAGAAGTTGTGAAAGCATCAGTTATAAAGGAACACCTGATCATGGCATCGAAGCTTAAATTATTAATGGAATTACGCCCTTGTTTTTATGGTTTTGCGGGCATTCCTCAAGAGACTAGGCTTCTTTTTTCTTATTTTCTTCATTTGCCCAATGTTGATTCAACCGGTTTATTGGACGCACACGTGGGTTCAAAGGCATTGACCAAGGCGACTATTAATCCCCATAAGCGGATTAATCAAACCTCCCATTTTATTATTTCTACGCAGGAATCTAAAAGGCTCTCTTTGCCTGAGAAGGTTAAGGCAGCACTTTATCTTTGGCAGGTTTCCGTTAAAAATATACTGGGATTTTCTGTCCCGATGGGGCATTTCAATCCTAGGGGATTTGAGGATTTTATATGGGAGCAGTATTTTGCAAAAACCTTAACCACCGAGGAATTTGCTAGTGTTACTAACGCATTATTTCGCTCTTTGCATTTATCGCGGTATACCCTGCGTATGCTTCGTTGTGGGACCTTATATCCTAAATTGGATACCAAAGATTACGATGTATTCCTAACCCAAACACCGTTTCCCGGGCGGGTTGCCTCACGCACACAATTGGTGGTGCGTTATCATGACGCGGTACCGCTTTTCACGCCGCACTTAATTAATAACCCCATTACTCATCAGAAAACGCATTATAAAGAGTTATGCGCCAATGCCAAAAAAGCTTTATTTGTATGCACGAGCCATGCGGTGCGCAATGATTTATTACATATTTTCCCTAGTTTGGAGAAGCGCACGTCTGTGATTCACGATACGATTTCACCGAATTATTTTGAAGAAAAAACAGATACCAATCATTTAGCACAATTGATTCAAAATTATTCTTATGAGTCGAGAAGAGTATTAGCGCCTAATGATGAAAACGATGAAGTGTATTATCAGCGCTATTTGTACCAAGAGCCTTTGCAGTATATTTTAATGGTTTCCACGCTAGAGCCGCGGAAAAATCATCTTCGTCTTATTCGCGCCTGGGAATCGCTTTGTATTAAATTAAAATCGAAATTAAAACTTGTTTTAGTTGGCGAACTAGGATGGCAAGTCGAGCCCATTTTGGCCGCAATGAAGCCCTGGCAGCAGCGAGGGCAGCTATTCCATCTACAAAAAGTGCCGGTAGAAAATTTAAGGCTTTTGTATCAGGGGGCTGCTTGTGTGGTGTGTCCTTCCGTTAAAGAGGGTTTTGATTTAAGCGGCGTAGAAGCCATGGCTTGTGGGGCAAAAGTGGTTGCCTCTGATATTTTTGTTCATCGAGAAGTGTATGGTGAGGCAGCGCTTTATTTTGATCCCTATTCTCCAGAAAATCAGGCGGATAGTATTGAATCCGTCGTAAAGCCCAATAGCACTATGGCACCACTTTTGCGGGAAAGAGGGTTAGAGCAAGCGAAGCAATACCAGCGATTAGCGGTACAACCACAATGGGAACAATTTTTTGAAGCAATTCGTGCTCGCCAGCCCGCGTAGCCCGTAAGGAGCAAAGCGGATTACGGGGATTACTGACCCGTGAACGCTTACTACATGGCCCTTGAATAATTTACCTCGGGCGGCAACCAAGTATGGCCAATAAAGGCTTCTTTATTAACATTAATAACATCAAAGGTGAGCGCCAAATCTCGCCACTCGTAATTTTTTTCAAGATGGGTATCACCAGAATGAAGTGCTAGAGAGATAGAGTAGGGCCCCGCGCCTAAATTAGCTGCAAAATTAAAATTAAATTCAATATGCTCGCCTTTTTTTAAATCCATGAGCTTATGATTTAAATGATGCGTATTCGTACCAAAAATAGATTGGCCAACTACATTTTTAATTTCATAGCCCACGGTTAATTCCTCAATGTCCGTATTTGTCTTGATGTGAACAGCAAGACGGACAAGCTCGCCTACATGGACTGTATGAACCTTTTTATTTTCTTTATTATATAAATATACAGCCGTAATGACGGCTTCCCCTGTGCCTGAAATGGTTTGTAATTTCCCTTGAGGCGCTTTGTGTTGTTGAATATGATGCGCTTTAAAATCGGCCAACAAAGCGTTGTAATAATTCATCACGGTTTCAGGAGTGTCCTCCAAAATAATCGTATGATGGTGTAATAAAATAGCCCGATCGCAAATCGATGTAATAAGCGCGCTGTCATGAGAAACAAGTAATAACGCAGTACCTTGCTGCCGCATTTCTTTAAGGCGTTTAAAACATTTATGCTGGAAATAACTATCTCCAACCGATAGCGCCTCGTCGATAATGATAATGTCAGGCCGAATGGCGGTAGCAATACTAAAGCCTAAGCGCATTTTCATGCCACTCGAATAAATTCTTAATGGCTGATCAAAATAGGAACCTATTTCGGCAAAATCTTCTATTTGAGGTAAGCTCTGAAGGATTTCCTTATGGCTATAGCCCATTAATTGCCCCGCAATAAAAACATTTTGCCGGCCGGTGAAATCTTGATGAAATCCTAAGCCTAATTCAAGTAAAGCAGAGATTCGGCCCTGCGTTATGATGCTTCCGGATGTTGGATGAGAGGTACCTGTGATAAGTTTTAAGAGCGTACTTTTGCCTGCGCCATTCATTCCAATAATACCGACTGCTTCCCCTGCATTTACGCTGAAATGAAGATCACGGAAGATAAAGTTGAGCTGATGGTATTTTTTATATCCAAACGATAACCATTCTCGTAGACGCATGCCTAATGATGGATATTGCTTATATGCTTTACTAAGGTTAGTGACGGTAATTGCATTCATTACAATTCATCCAAAAGCTCTGCATGGTATTTTCGATAAAATAACAAAGAAAAGAGACCATTAAAGAGCACCAGCAATAGAGGAAACAAAAGGCTCGTCCAATTGGGCCATTGATGTTTAGCTAAAATGCTTTGGTAAGCATTCATAATCGAGGTTAAAGGATTAAGCATGAGTAAATGTTGTATAGGAAGGGGTAAATTTTCAATAAAGTACACGATAGGTGTTACCCAAAACCATGTTTGTAAAAAGATGGTTAATCCTTTTTCGATGTCTTTGAAAAAGATATTAATCATGCCAAGTCCTGCTGATAGTCCAATACCAAAAAGCGTTTGTAACAGCAATACGGGAACAAGGCCAAGGTAACACCATCCAGGAAATTCGCCAGTGAATAAAAGATAAAGACTAAAAATGCCGAATGAAATAAAGCAATCAATCCATGCTAAGAGTACAACAATAATGGGCATGCAAATTAAGGGGAAGTATTGTTTTTTTATAATGGCGTAATAATTGATATAGATGCGTTGCCCGCGCGTGAAGATATCGATGAAGAAATTCCATGCCAATAAGCCTGAGGCTACATATACAGTGTAAGACGCATAGCCCTCTGTTTTCATTACAGAGGAAAAAATAATCGTGTAGATAATGCACATGTAGAGGGGATTAATAATAACCCAAAGAGAGCCTAGGAGCGATTTTGTATATTGAGAATGAAACTCCCGTTTAACACATCCTAGAATAAAGCTGCGGTATTTCCATAATTCTGTAGGCATTTAAGCATCCCGCTTATTAATTCGATCGACATCCTTTTTATTATATGTTGAAATGGGTAGCGAAAATAGGGTGATATTGGCGAGACTATCAAGTTGTTGTAGTACAATCAAGCCCCCCTTACGGGTTACGTTTGCTGCAAGGCTTGACCCTGAGGTATCGTCACTTTTGTTAAACCATGTAGCCTGGTTGCTTGCAACCAGGGACTTTAAGTATTGATGCAAGTTATGGCATGCTTTCCTGGTTGCAAGCAACCAGGCTACCG